>JBGOST010000211.1:0-5123 GCA_041476125.1 Usitatibacter sp.
CTGGCGATCGCGGCGGTCGTGTGGATCGCGGACATCGCCGCGTATTTCGCGGGGCGGCGCTTCGGCCGCCACAAGCTCGCCCCCGAGGTGAGCCCCGGCAAGACATGGGAGGGAGTGGTCGGCGCCCTCGTCGGCGTGGCGGCCTACGGCATCGTGCTGTGCGAGGTCGCGCATCACTACGCCACGCCCTTTTCGCGGTTGTTCGAGCCGGCACTGGGATTGCCGGCGATCGCAGCGATGTTGGGCCTCACGGCGCTCGCCGTGGTCGGAGATCTTTTCGAGTCGTGGATGAAGCGCGGCGCGGGCCTGAAGGACTCGAGCGCGTTGCTTCCCGGCCACGGCGGCATTCTCGATCGCATCGACGCGCTCACTTCAACGCTTCCTGTCGCCGCGTTCGCGCTTTCGCTTCAAGTGTGGGGTGGGCCATGACCTTCTCCCCAACAAGCTACCCTCTCCCCGGCCCTGCGCTGTCTAACCCTGCCCCAGAGGGGAGCCCCGGGGGGAGGGAGCAATCGTTGGACACGGTTTCGCGAAGAGCGAACGTCGTTAGATGAAGCGCCTCGCGATCCTCGGCTCCACCGGCTCGGTCGGGCGCAACACGCTCGACGTGGCCGCGCGCCACCCCGGGCGCTTCGAAGTCGTCGCACTCGCCGCGGGCAAGAACGACGCGCTCCTCCTCGAGCAGTGCATCGCGCACAAGCCGCGCCACGCCGCACTCGCCAACGCCGATGCCGCGGAGCGCCTGCGCCGCGCGCTCGCCGCCAGGGGCGCGGCGACCGAAGTGCATTGCGGCCCCGAAGCGCTCGAACGGATCGTCGCGATGCAGGACGTGGACGCCGTCATGGCGGCGATCGTCGGCGCCGCGGGCCTGCCGGCCACGCTCGCCGCGGCGCGCGCCGGCAAGGAAGTGCTCCTCGCCAACAAGGAGGCGCTGGTGATGTCGGGCGCGCTCTTCATGGCGGCCGTGGCGGAGGGGAACGCGACATTGCTTCCGATCGACAGCGAGCATTCGGCGATCCTGCAGGCGCTGCCGCGCGGCTTTGTCTGCGGCCGCGCCGGGGAGCTGGAGCGCGCCGGCGTGCGGCGCATCCTCCTCACGGCCTCGGGCGGCCCGTTCCGCACCACGCCCACCGATCGCCTCGCGCGCGTGACGCCGCAGCAGGCCGTCGCCCATCCCAACTGGGTGATGGGGCCGAAGATCTCGGTCGATTCGGCGACGATGATGAACAAGGGGCTCGAGGTGATCGAAGCCCACTGGCTCTTCGGCGCCGCCCTGGAAACGATTCAAGTGGTCGTGCATCCGCAGAGCGTGATCCACTCGATGGTCGAGTACCTCGACGGCTCGGTCATCGCGCAGCTGGGGGCGCCCGACATGCGCACCCCGATCGCTTGCGCGCTCGCCTGGCCCGGGCGCATCGAGTCGGGGGCCGAGCCGCTCGATTTCACCACCCTCGGAAGCCTCGAGTTCGAGCGCATCGATTCGCTGCGCTTCCCCTGCGTGGCGCTCGCGCGCGAGGCGATCCGTCGCGGCGGAACCGCCCCGGCGGCGTTGAACGCCGCCAACGAGATCGCGGTCGAAGCCTTTCTCGGCGGGCGACTGCACTTCACCGGCATTGCAGAAGTAATCGAAAACGTCCTCGGGGAAGTGGCCGTGGAGCCGCTTTTGTCGCTCGATCAGGTCTATGCTGCCGACATCGAGGCTCGCGCGCTGGCGTCCCGATTCGCCGCGCGCTTGCAGTCCCGTTCCCCCTCACGCCTCACGCTATGAACCACGCCCTCATCACGATCGCCTCGTTCCTCGTCACGGTAGGCGTGCTCGTCGTGATCCACGAGTTCGGCCACTACCTCGTGGCGCGCTGGGTGGGCGTGAAGATCCTGCGTTTCTCGGTCGGGTTCGGCAAGCCGCTCGCGGTGCGCCGGGACCGGCACGGCACCGAATGGGTGCTCTCGGCGATCCCGCTCGGCGGCTACGTGAAGATGCTCGACGAGCGGGAAGGCGAAGTCGCGCCGCTCGAGCTCCACCGCTCCTTCAATCGCCAGGGCGTGTGGGCGCGCATCCTGATCGTGCTCGCCGGGCCCGCGGCGAACTTCTTCCTCGCGTTCCTCGTCTACTGGGCGCTCTTCGTCGCCGGGCTTCCCGGCATGAGGCCGGTGGTGGGCGACCCGCCGCCCAACACCGCGGCCGCGGTCGCGGGCCTGGCCAGCGGCGACACCGTGCGCGCGATCGGCGACGAGCCGGTGCTCACCTGGAACGACGTGCGCTGGCTGCTGCTCAAGGAAGCGGTGAAGCGCGAGACGGTCACGCTCGAAGTCGAGACCGAACGCGGAACGCGCATGACTCGCCCCCTCGACATGTCGGCCGTGACCAAGGAAGACCTCGACCGCGATTTCCTCGGCAAGCTGGGCCTCAAGCCGTTTCGCCCGCGCGCTCCGGCGCTCCTCGGGCGCATCCTGCCGAATAGCGCGGCGCAGCGCGCCGGGCTCCTGCAGGACGACCGCGTGGTGAGCATCTCGGGCAAGCCGATAGCGACCTGGGCCGAATTCACCACCGAGGTCTCGTCGAGCCCCGGGCGATCGCTCCTGATCGAGATCGAGCGTGCCGGCCGGCGCATCCAGCTGCGCGCGACTCCGGAGCCCGCGAGCGATGGCGACGGTCGCATCGGCCGCCTCGGCGTCGAGGCGCCCGCGGAGCTCAAGCGCGAATACGACCGCATGTCGACCACGGTGCGCTACGGCCCGATCGCCGCCATCGGCAAGGCGGCGCACAAGGTCTACGACCTCTCGGTGTTCAGCGTGAAGATGCTCGGCCGCATGATCGTGGGCGACGTTTCGTGGAAGAACCTCTCCGGCCCGATCACGATCGCCGACTATGCCGGCCAGTCGGCGCACTTGGGCTGGATCACCTGGCGCGGCTTCCTCGCGCTCGTGAGCGTGAGCCTCGGAGTCCTCAATTTGTTGCCGATCCCGCTCCTCGATGGAGGGCACCTGGTGTATTATTTCGCCGAAATCGTCACAAGGAGTCCGGTGTCGGAAAGGACGATGGAAATCGGACAGCGTTTCGGCATCGCACTTCTCCTCGGTCTCACCTTCTTCGCCTTCTACAACGACCTCAATCGCCTGTTCGCCGGCTGACCCTTGCTGCGTCTCTTACTCCTCGCCTTCGCGCTCGCCGTAGCACTTCCCTCGGCCGCCATCGAACCCTTCGTGGTCCGCGACATTCGCGTCGAGGGCGTGCAGCGCACCGAAGCCGGCACCGTCTTCTCCTACCTCACGGTGAAGGTGGGAGACCGCATCGACGACGAGAAGGCCGCCGCCGCCGTGAAGGCGCTCTACGCCACCGGCTTCTATTCCGACGTGCGCCTGGAGAGCGAGGGCGACGTGCTCATCGTCTTCGTGCAGGAGCGCCCGGCGATCGCGCAGATCGACCTGGAGGGGGCGAAGGAGTTCACCAAGGACAACCTCAAGGAGGGCCTCAAGCAGGCCGGCATCTCGGAGGCGAAGATCTACGACAAGTCGTTGCTCGACCGCGCCGAGAAGGAGTTGAAGCGCCAGTACACGAGCCGCGGCTACTACGCCGCCGTCGTGAAGACCACCGTGACGCCGCTGGAGCGCAACCGCGTGTCGCTGCGCTTCGACATCGAGGAAGGCGCGGTGACCAAGATCGCCGACATCAACATCATCGGCGCGAAGGATTTCAGCGAGCGGGAGCTTCTGCGGCAGATGAAGCTCACCACGCCCGGCTGGTTCACCTGGTTCACCAAGGACGACCAGTACTCCAAGCAGCAGCTCACCGCGGACCTGGAGGCGCTGCGCTCGTTCTATCTGAACCGCGGCTACCTCGAGTTCAACATCGAGTCCACGCAGGTCTCGATCACGGCCGACCGCGAGAAGATCTACATCACCATCGCGATCACCGAGGGCCCGGTCTACCGCGTCGGTGAAATCAAGCTCTCCGGAGACCTCATCGTCAAGGAAGAGGACCTGCGCCGCCTCATCCTGGCGAAACCGGGCGAGGTGTTCTCGCGCGAGAAGATCGTCGATTCGACCAAGCGCGTCACCGACCGCCTGGGCAACGACGGCTATTCGTTCGCCAACGTGAACCCGGTGCCCGACCTGGACCGCGAGAAGCGCGTGGCGGGCTTCACCTTCTTCGTCGACCCCGGCAAGCGCGTCTACGTGCGCAAGGTCAACATCTCCGGCAACGACAAGACGCAGGACGAGGTGATCCGCAGGGAATTGCGGCAGCTCGAAAGCTCCTGGTACTCGCTGGAGAGGATCGCGCGCTCCAAGGAGCGGCTGCAGCGCACCGGGTACTTCTCGGAAGTGAACATCGAGACGCCGGCCGTGACCGGCACCTCCGACCAGGTCGACGTCAACGTGACCGTGACCGAGCGCAACACCGGCACGCTCAACTTCGGCCTCGGCTACTCGGCCGCGGAGAAGCTCACGCTGCAGGCCTCCGTCTCGCAGGCCAACATCATGGGCACCGGCAACATGATCGCCTTCCAGGTGAACAACGGCACGGTCAACAAGATCTACTCGTTCAGCTACGTGAACCCGTACTGGACCACCGACGGCATCTCGCGCGGTTTCGACTTCTTCCGCCGCGACGTCGACACCTCGACCCTCACGGTGGCGGCCTACCACACGTACTCGACCGGCGCGGGTATCCGCTTCGGCATTCCCGTCACCGAGTTCGACGCGGTCAACATCGGCTTCACCGGCGAGCGCACCAAGCTCACCGTCGACCCCACCGCGCCGCAGCGCTACCTGGATTTCATCAGCGAGTTCGGCGAGACCACCAACACCTTCCGCACCAACATCTCCTTCTCTCACGACACCCGCGACAGCCTCAACACCGATTCCGTCACGCTGCAGAAGAACGCCCCGCAAGGCCCGGGATCGGGCTACCGCGTGGAACTGAATCGGCACGACGGGGTGGCGCAGGAGGATGGCTACGGAACCAACAGCTACGTGCAGCTCAACGGGGCGCGAGAAGGGCTGGCCGCCACTGTGCTGGATGGCGACGAGGTCAGGGTCGTCGTGCCGCTCGGCGGCGGCTGAAATGCGGGGTCGGTCCGCCCATCGGCCTTGCGCGGAGTAGGGTGCGCAGTATGGGATAC
>JBGOST010000212.1:0-5123 GCA_041476125.1 Usitatibacter sp.
CAAAGCACATAGGTGTACGCGCCCACCATGTAGAACTCGCCGTGGGCGAAGTTCACTACCTTCAGCACGCCGAAGATCATCGCGAGCCCCACCGCCATCAAGGCGTAGAAGAGGCCGAAGATGAGGCCGTTCACGAACAGGTCGAGCGCGAGCATCGCGGTGCTGCTAGTGGGGTTGCCGCGCGTGCCAGGGTGAAGCGAGCTCGAGGCGGCGCGCGAAAGCGAGGACGCGCCAATCGTGCCCGCGCCTGCCGACGATCTGCAGCGAGATCGGCGCGCCGTCCTTCGACAGGGTCCACGGGATCGAGATCGCCGGCAGCCCGGAAACATTGAACGGCACGGTGAGGTTGGTGACCGATGTGTGCAACGGGAACGACTTGCCCCCGATCTCGACGCGCGAGGAACCGACCTGCGGTGCGGTCGCGCGCATCGTGGGACAGATGAGCACGTCCGCCTCGCCGAATGCCGCCTCGATGTTCCCGACCAGCTGCGTGCGCAGCCGCTGGGCCTTCACGTACCAGTGGGCCGGAAAGAAGAATCCCACTTCCACCCGCACGCGCACTTCGTCGCCGAAATCCTCGCCGCGCGTCCTCAGGCGATCGGCGTGGAATGCCGAAGCCTCGGGCGCGATCGTGTTGAGGATGATCGGGGCGGCGAGCTCGATGCCTTCGATCTCGCGCTCGACGCAACGCGCGCCATCGGCGGCAAGCGCCTGCATGGCGGATTCCATGGCGGCGCGGACCTCGCCGTCGAGCGGTGCGGCGAAGTATCCGCCGAGGCGCGCCACCGTCGTCCCGGCAAGGTTGCGCCGGCTCCATGCCGGAATGGCGGGGAGCTCGAGGAGCGCGGTGAACATCGCGACGCAGTCCTCGACCGTGCGCCCCATCGGCCCGACGTGGTCGAGCGAGGACGCGAGATCGATGACGCCGTCGCGCGGCAGCGCGTCGTAGCTGGGCTTGAAGCCGACGACGCCGCAGCAGGCGGCCGGAATGCGGATCGAGCCTCCGGTATCCGTTCCGATCGCCAGCCGCACGATGCCCGCGGCAATGGCGGCGGCGGATCCGCCACTGGAGCCCCCGGGAATGCGCGAGGGCGCCACGGGATTCACGACGCGGCCGAAGTGCGGGTTGTCGCTCGTGACGCCGTAGGCGAGCTCGTGGAGGTTGGTGAGCCCGATGACGACCGCACCCGCCCGCCTGAGGCGCGCGACGATTTCGGCGTCGCGCGTCGCCAGGGCGCGCCCGAGCGCCTTGCTGCCGCCGGTGAGCGGCATGCCCTTCACCGCCATCAGGTCCTTGATGGCGACCGGGACTCCCGCGAGCAAGCCCGGCCCGCCAGCATCGAGGGAGTCGGGAAGCCAGGTGAAGGCGTTGAGGCCGCGCTCACGCCGGGCGCGTGCGAGCGCCGCCTGCGCATCGGCCGGCAGCCGCGACTCGCTTCCCGCAACGCCATTGGCCGGCTCCACGCGGGCCGCCTGCGGGATGTACGCCGCGCACGATGGCGTTGGCGCAGCGCGGAAGGCCTCCAACTCGACGCGATTCACCTCGAGGCGCTGCAGCCAGGCCGCGGCCCGGTCGCCGTGGCCATAGCCCTGCCAATCGGAAAACCCGATTAGGACATCGCGCGGATCCACCGCGATTACTTCGGTCTTTGCAGCTTGCTCACCGCGAGCGGCTGTCCCGGCCCCTGGATGAGGTTGGACTTCGACACCGGCTGGTTCACGTCCGTGAGCTGGTAGTTCACGTACGGAATGTCGACCCATTGCTGGAACTTGTAGCCCTGCTCCTTGCTGAACACGAGGGGGCCGCGCACGCCGGAGAACTTGATCTGATGCAGCGCCCGGGTGATCGCCTTCGGATCGGTGCTCTTCGCCTGCTTGATCGCCTCGGCGATGAGCAGCAGCGAATCGGCCGATTGGAAAATGAGACGGTTGGGCTCGTTCTTCGTGCGCTTGGTGTACTCGGCGGCGACGTCCTTGCCGATCCGGGGCGTGGGCATCTGCGGATGGTAGAGGCCGAACGAGATCATGTATTTGCCCGCGTCTTTCACGTTTTGCCAGAAGTCGGGGTAATCGGCGAGGCCGGCGCCGTCATAGCTCCAGGTCTTCGCGCTCGGCGCCACACCCTGCTCGTAGAGCTGGTTCATCAGGATGTAGGCCGCCGGAGGCAGCATGACGTTGATCACCATGTCCGGCGGATCGGCGCGCAGCGCCACCACCGCCGGCGTGAAGTCCTTGCCGGCGCGGTCCATCGTCTCGTACTTGAACTGCGTTTGCGGCGACTTCTGCTTGATGAACTCCGCCAGCAGCTTGGCCTGCCCGATGCCGTAGTCGGTGTTTTCGGCGAACGCGACCACGCGCTTCAGGCCCATCGCGGCGATCGTCTCCGCCATGGCGGTGGATACGCGGGTGTTGTAGTTGGAGGGGTTGAAGACCTCCTCGTAGCCCTTCTTGCGCACGTCGTCGGACCAGCAGTTGGTGTTCACGTACGGCACCTGGTAGCGATGCGCGACCTCGATTTCCGCAAGGCACACCGAGCTCTGGTGCCCGCCGGTGACCGCGACGACCTTGTCGCTGGTGATGAGCTTCTCGGTGGCCGCGCGCCCCTTCTCGGGCACGCCCTGGTTGTCCTCGTAGACGAGCTTGAGGGGCCTTCCCAGCACCCCGCCCTTGGCGTTGATCATGTCCTTCATGATCTCGACGCCGTCCTTCACCTGGACCCCCTGGACGACCGAGCCGGGGGGCGACTGGGCGATGCTGATGCCGATGGCGATGGGTTCCTGGGCGGCGACGGGGCCGGCGATCGCTGCGGCCATCAATGCCGATAGTAAGCTGCGCTTCATTTCCGAGCTCCTCGTGTGGTTTGTCGCGGGCGCTGCCTCTGGGGGCAGAAAGGCGAATATAGCCCACCGTGACGGGTGAAAGAAAACCCCCGAAAAATCAATTAGAAAAGGCGGTTGTCTCGGGTATAATGCTGATCCAGGTGTTCGAAAGCGTCTCATCCGGTTAACGCTTCCACCTATTCGCGGTCGCGACGCTGTCTTGTCGCAAGGGATTTGAAGAATCCCGCCCCTCGAATTCCCCCATTCAACATTTCGTCTGCCTGAACCGGTGTCGAAGGCAAAGTCCTTCGCGGGCCGATCCATCAGGAGATTGACATAAGCACGACCTTCGAAAGCCTCGGGCTGCTGCCCGAGTTGCTGCGCGCTGTCGCGGAGCAAGGCTACACAGAACCCACCCCCATCCAGGCACAGGCCATTCCCGTCGTCCTCGCGGGCCGCGACCTGCTCGGTGCCGCGCAAACCGGCACCGGGAAGACCGCCGGATTCGTGCTGCCCTTGCTGCAGCGTCTTGCGCCGCTCGCGACCAAGAGCTTCTCGCCGGCGCTGCATCCGGTGCGCTGTCTCATCCTCACCCCCACGCGAGAGCTCGCGATCCAGGTGCATGAAAGTGTCAGGAGCTACGGCAAGCACGTCCCGCTGCGCTCGTTCGTGGTCTACGGCGGCATCAACATCAACCCGCAGATCGAGGAGCTCAAGAGAGGCGTCGAGATCCTCGTGGCGACCCCCGGGCGGCTCCTCGACCTGGTCGGGCAGAAGGCGGTGAACCTCGGCAAGGTGCAGATCCTCGTCCTCGACGAAGGCGATCGCATGCTGGACATGGGTTTCATCCCGGACATCAAGCGCATCATCGCGCTCCTGCCGGCCATGAGGCAGACGCTGCTCTTCTCGGCGACTTTCTCCGACGAGATCCGCAAGCTCTCGCAGCAGTTCCTCAAGGACCCGGCCACGGTCGAGGTCGCGCGCCGCAACTCCCCCATCGAGCTCATCTCGCAGTACGTCCACCTCATCGACGCCAACCGCAAGAAAGAGCTCCTCTCGCACCTGGTGAGGAAGAACGACTGGACGCAGGTGCTCGTCTTCTGCAAGACGAAGCACGGCGCCAACCGCCTCGCCTCGCAGCTGCAGAAGGATCGCATCAACGCCGATGCGATCCACGGCAACAAGAGCCAGAACGCGCGCATCCGCGCCCTCGAGGACTTCAAGGCGGGCAAGGTGAAGGTGCTGGTCGCGACCGACATCGCCGCGCGCGGGCTCGACATCGAGGAACTGCCGCACGTGGTGAACTTCGACCTTCCCCATGTCCCCGAGGATTACGTGCACCGCATCGGCCGCACGGGCCGCGCGGGCTCGACGGGAGAGGCGGTCACGCTGGTCTCCTCCGAGGACCGTCCGCTCCTGAACGCCATCGAGAGGCTCATCAACAAGAAGATCGAGGTGCGCCCCGTCGAAGGATTCGAGGCGGGACGCCACGTGGAGCCCGCGGCGCAGCAGGAACATCGCGCCCGGCCGCAGCCCCAGGGCCGCAGGGAAGGCCAGCCGCGCGGACGCAAGGAAGGCGAGCAACGCGAAGGCGCCCGCCACGCGCGCGACGGCGGAGCCCCCTCCGCGCCCAAGCAGCAACAGGGCGAGCGCGGCAAAGGGCGTGGCGCAGAGCAGCGCCCGCCTCGCAATCGCGGCAACAAGCGCGAGGACCGTGGACCCCGCTATGCCACCTCGCCGGTGCCCAAGACTTCGGGAAACTCGGGAGGGATGGATTTCAACAAGCCCTACGAGCCGTCGCCGGCCGCCACGCCTCAGCAACCGACGGAACCCGGCCCGGGGAAGAAGCGTTCTCCCACCGCCGTCCCCGCACTTTTCCGCAAAAAAGCCGCGTAAAGATCCCTCCCCGGGCGGGGGGGCGGCATGGCCTCCCCTGGGGTAAAATCGTCGTACACCCATTGACGCCCAGGCCCGCGCATTCGCAGCGGGTCTTCGTTTCTTTCCGATGCGCGACGCCGCTCCCCAGGTCATCAATCTCAAGGACTACACGCCGCCGGCGTTCCTGATCTCGACGGTCGCTCTCGAGGTCGACATCCAGCCCGCGCAGGCGATGGTTCACGCCACCCTC
The DNA here is from genome assembly GCA_041476125.1 of Usitatibacter sp. GTDB lineage: Bacteria > Pseudomonadota > Gammaproteobacteria > Burkholderiales > Usitatibacteraceae > Usitatibacter. The sequence goes on from JBGOST010000212.1 coordinate 4,948, forward strand.
AAGCTCGCCCGCAACCCGGCGCGCGACGTGGGTGCCGAGCCGCTGGTGCTCGATGGCGAGGGTCTCGAGCTCCTTTCGGTCCGCCTCGACGGGCGCCCTCTCCCGGAGAGCGACTACCGCACGGACGAGGCCCATCTCACGATCGCGAAGGTGCCCGATGCCTTCACGCTGGAAAC
>JBGOST010000213.1:0-5115 GCA_041476125.1 Usitatibacter sp.
ATTCCGCGCCTCGAACGACGTGCTGAACGGGGCCGTCGCGGGCATCGCGGAGGTCATCAACTGCCCGGGCATGGTGAACGTCGATTTCGCCGACGTGCGCACCGTGATGAGCGAGAACGGTGTGGCGATGATGGGCTCGGCCACGGCCTCGGGCCCGGAACGCGCGCAGATGGCGGCGGAGCAAGCGGTGCATTCGCCGCTGCTCGAGGACATCCACCTGTCGGGCGCCCGGGGCGTGCTGGTGAACATCACCGCGAGCCACACCATGAAGCTGAAGGAGGTCCACGAGGTGATGAACACCATCCGCTCGTTCACCGCCGAGGACGCGACCGTGATCTACGGCAGCGTCATCGACGAGGCGATCGGGGACGCGTTGCGCGTGACGATCGTCGCGACCGGCCTGGGCGGTGCGGCGGCACAGCGCAATCCGGTGATGCAAGTCGTTCCGCGCACCGGGACCGACGACGCGGCGGCACCCGTCAACTACGAGGAGCTCGACCAGCCGACCCCCATTCGCCGCCGCCGCGACGTGACGATCGAAGCGATGAGGCACTCGGGCGTCGACATGCTCGACATCCCGGCGTTCTTGCGCAAGCAGGCGGATTGACGGGGCGTTAGAGCACCGGTCGCTTCGTCATCCCGGCGCAGGCCGGGATACAACTGCCTCGCCCGCGAGTCTCCCGCGGGCCGAGGTGCATCACTTCGGCGGGCCCCATCGGGCCCGCTTTTATTTTGTTACAAGAATCCCTCTGGCCAAATACGTAAGAGCCTGATACAATTGAAAAATAAGTAGAGGCCCCACGCAGTCCGCGCCCAATCCCATGATTCGACAGCGAACCCTGAAGACGACCGTCCGCGCCACTGGCGTGGGCCTGCACACCGGCGAGAAGGTGGCCATGGCGCTGCGCCCGGCCCCCATCGACACCGGCATCGTCTTTTGCCGCTCCGATCTACCCGGAAATCCGGCGATCCCCGCGCACGCGCTCAATGTCACCAGCACCACGATGGCGACGGTGATCGAGAAGAACGGCGCGCGCGTGTCGACGGTGGAGCACCTGATGGCCGCGTTCGCGGGCCTGGGGATCGACAACGCCTTCGTCGACGTGTCGGCGGAGGAAGTGCCGATCATGGACGGGAGCGCCGGTACCTTCGTCTTCCTGCTGCAGTCGGCGGGCATCGAGGAGCAGGCGGCGATCAAGCGCTACCTGCGCATCCTGAAGAAGGTCGAGCTCGCGCAGGGCGACAAGAAGGTGACGCTCGAGCCGTTCAACGGCTTCAAGGTGGGCTTCACCATCGAGTTCAGCCATCCCGTGTTCGACGCGAGCACCAAGACGGTCGAGATCGATTTCGCGCAGGTGTCGTTCATTCGCGAGATCTCGCGCGCGCGCACCTTCGGCTTCACGCAGGACGTGGAAGCGATGCGCTCGAAGGGCCTCGCGCGCGGCGGCTCGCTCGACAACGCGGTGGTGATCGACGACTTCCGCGTGCTCAACGTCGATGGATTGCGCATGGACGACGAGTTCGTGAAGCACAAGGCGCTCGACGCCGTGGGCGATCTCTACATGCTGGGCCGTCCCCTCATCGGGGCTTTCTACGGCCACAAGTCGGGCCACGCGCTGAATAATCTCCTGGCGCGGAAGCTCCTCGCCGACGCCTCGGCCTGGGAAGAAGTCACGTTCGACGCTGTAGAAGCGCTGCCGCAGGCGTTCGCGAAGCTGCACCTCCAGACCCAATAACGGGGTCAGACTCCAATATTCGTTTTGGGCGATTTGCGGCCCTGAATATTGGAGTCTGACCCTCTTATTCGATGTTGATCCTGCGCGTCGTCGTCATCTTCGGCGCCCTGCTGATGCTGGGGCTGGGGATCGCGTTCCTCGTCACGCGCAACCGCAAATACCTGAGGATCGCGTGGCTGGCGATCCAGGTGATGGCGCTGCTGGGCGTGGCCTTCGCCCTGCTCTACATCTTTCAGCGCGTCCTCTTCCTTTGATCGGGCCTGGAGATGCGCTGGAGCGTTTCCTTGAGCGGCGAGTCGGCGAGCTTGTCCGCCAGCCGGGAGAGCTCCTCGCGCGGCATCGCGGTGCGCGGCGTGACCGGGCGTTTCGGCGTCGTTTCCTTCACTTGAACTTCCACCCGTATTGAAGTAAGCTCCTGATCCCCCGAGGGTTTCGAGGATTTTCGCGCCTGGCCGCGCAACCCCTCGAGCAGTCGGGGCGCGATCTGGCGAAGGACCGCCGCGACGGGCCCGCTGGTCGCGCAAATCACAACGGTTGTTCCGTCAATGGCGCACACGCGACTCGCTTCGGCGAGCTGTTCGGGTGCAAGAGTCCGATAGCGCCGCTGCAGGCGCTTGATCAGTTCGAGCCGCGCGGCAAGCGGCTTGAGTTCGGTGTTTTCGCCGAGAAGCTTGGAGACGGATTCGGTGGCCATGGGCAACGCTGGGAGGGTTGTTTGAACATTATTCTCGTTTCGGACAGTCTCGCGAAGAGCCGCACGATGGCCCTGTCGCAGACGCAGGTGCTGTTGATCGCTTTCGGCATCCTGCTGTCGGGATTCATGCTGGCGATGGCGACCTATGTGGTGACGATGAAGTTCGCCGTCGACTTGCGCAACCCCTACCTTCGCACGCTTCTCACGGCGCTGCACGAGGACGACGTAAAGAAGTCCGAGGCGGAGATGAAGGACAACCTCAATGCCCTGGCGGTGCGCGTGGGCGAGCTGCAGGCGCGCATCCTGCGCCTCGACGCGTTCGGCGAGCGGCTCGCCAAGGCCGCGGGCATCAAGCGCGAGGAGTTCCGCTTCGACGAGAAGCCCGGCCAGGGCGGCCCGGCGCCGATGGCGGGACGCGACCTCTCGGTGACCGAGTTCAACCAGATGCTCGCGGAGATTTCGCGAGTGCTCGACGACCGCAGCGACAAGCTGGGCGTGCTCGACTCGTTCCTGATGGACGACCGCCTCGCGCGCAAGACCATTCCCACGACGATGCCGGTGAACGGAGGCTACTACTCCTCGAACTACGGCTACCGTCTCGATCCCATCAGCGGCCGCTCCTCGTTCCACACCGGAGTCGACATCATCGCCGCGCCCGGCACCGATGTGCTCGCGGCCGCGGGCGGCGTGGTCGCCACCTCGGCCACCGTCGCCGAATACGGCAACATCGTCGAGGTCGACCATGACAACGGCCTCACGTCGCGCTACGCGCACCTCTCGAAGAGCCTCGTGCGGGTGGGCGACGTGGTGATGAAGGGCCAGGTCATCGCCAAGGTCGGGTCGAGCGGCAGGACCACCGGCCCGCACCTGCATTTCGAGGTTCGCGAGAAGGGCATCCCGTTGAACCCCAACAAGTTCCTCTCCCTCGGCAAGAACGACGTCCTGCTCAACGTATCGAACTCCGGCAAGCGTTGAGCACGGCGGGGCTTGAGCCGGCGCGAACCGGCCCCATTTCTCCCCTATAATTTACGGTTGCCGGCCCTTCACGGGCCGGTTTTCGCATTTCCGACTCCACCTCCCTTCTCCGTGCTCACTACCGCCCTCAAGGCCATCTTCGGCAGCCGTAACGACCGCCTTCTCAAGCAATACCGCAAGACGGTCGAGGCGATCAACGCGCTCGAGCCCGCCATGGAAAAACTCTCCGATGCCGAGCTCGCCGCCAAGACGCCGCTGCTCAGGCAGAAGGTCGCGGCGGGCGCGCCGCTCGATTCGGTGCTGCCCGAGGCGTTCGCCGTGGTGCGCGAGGCGTCCCGGCGCATGCTGGGCATGCGCCACTTCGACGTGCAGCTCGTGGGCGGCATCGCATTGCACAACGGCAAGATCGCGGAGATGCGCACCGGCGAGGGCAAGACGCTCGTCGCCACCCTTCCGTCCTACTTGAACGCGCTCGACGGCAAGGGCGTGCACGTGGTCACGGTGAACGACTACCTCGCCAAGCGCGACGCGGAGTGGATGGGGCGCATCCACCGGTTCCTCGGCCTCACCGTGGGCGTGGTCGTGCCGCAGATGGATTCCGTCGAGAAGCAGGAGTCGTATCGCGCCGACATCACCTACGGCACCAACAACGAGTACGGCTTCGACTACCTGCGCGACAACATGGCCACCCAGGTGACCGAGCGCTTCCAGCGCGGCCTCAACTACGCGATCGTCGACGAGGTCGACTCGATCCTGATCGACGAGGCGCGCACGCCGCTCATCATTTCGGGCCAGGCGGAGGACTCGACCGAGCTCTACCGCAAGATCAACCTCCTCATTCCCAAGCTCTCCAAGCAGGAGGACGAGAAGGGCGAGGGCGACTACTGGGTCGACCTGAAGCAGCACACGGTGACGCTTTCGGAATCCGGGCACGAGCACTCCGAGGAGCTGATGACGCAGGCGGGGCTGCTCCCGGAAGGGGCGAGCCTCTACGATCCGTCAAACATCATCCTCATGCATCACTTGTATGCGGGCGTTCGCGCGCACGCGCTCTATCATCGCGACCAGCACTACGTGATCCAGGATGACGAAGTGGTCATCGTCGACGAATTCACCGGCCGCATGATGCAGGGCCGGCGCTGGTCGGACGGGCTGCACCAGGCGGTGGAGGCGAAGGAAGGCGTGACGATCAAGAACGAGAGCCAGACGCTCGCCTCGATCACGTTCCAGAACTACTTCCGCCTCTACAAGAAGCTCTCCGGCATGACCGGCACGGCCGACACCGAGGCTTTCGAGTTCTCGACCATCTACAGCCTCGAGACGGTGCTCATTCCCACGCATCGCCCGATGGTCCGCAAGGACAGCAACGACCAGGTCTTCATCACCGCGAAGGAGAAGTACCAGGCCATCGTGAACGAGGTGAAGGCGTGCCGCGAGCGCAGCCAGCCGGTGCTCCTCGGGACGACCTCGGTGGAGAATTCCGAGCTCATCTCCTCGATGATGGAGAAGGAGAAGATCCCGCACAACGTGCTCAACGCGAAGCAGCACGCGAGAGAGGCCGAGATCGTCGAGCAGGCCGGCCGGCCGGGCCAGGTCACCATCGCCACCAACATGGCGGGCCGCGGAACGGACATCGTGCTCGGCGGCAACCCCGACCCCGAGATCCAGCGCGTGAAGGCCGACGAGGCGCTGCTGCCCGCCGACAAAGAG
>JBGOST010000214.1:0-5094 GCA_041476125.1 Usitatibacter sp.
AGCCCTTCTCCGCGCTCGACATCCAGACGCGGCAGCTGATGGAAAACGAGCTGCTCGAGCTGTGGAGCGGCAACCGCAAGAGCGTCATCTTCATCACCCACGACCTGGAAGAGGCGATCGCGCTTTCCGATCGCGTGGTGGTTCTCTCCGCGGGACCCGCGACGCACCCGATCGGCGAGTTCGCGATCGACCTGCCGCGACCGCGCGACGTCGCCGAAATCCGCCTCTCGCCGCGCTTCGTCGAATTGCACGACAGGATCTGGCGCTCGATGAAGGAGGAAGTGCTCAAGGGTTACGCGCAGACCCGCAACCGGGTGGCGGCGTGAGGCGCTTCCTGCGGCTCTGGCAGGCCCTGATCCTCCTCTTCATCTTCGCCGCCTGGCAGGTTCTCGCACAACCCGACCTGGTGCCGCCTTTCGTCTGGGATAACCCGAATCGCGCCGCGTTCTTCTTCGGCGAGCCGCTGAAGATCTTCAGCGCGATCTGGGTGTGGTTCTCCGAAGGCACGATCTACCAGCACCTGTGGGTCACGCTGCAGGAGACCGCGCTCGCGTTCGTGATCGGCTCCGCGCTCGGGCTCGCCGTGGGGCTGTGGCTGGGCCTGTCGCCCATGGCTTCCGCGCTCTTCGATCCGTACATCACCGCGATGAACGCGATGCCGCGCGTGGTGCTGGCGCCCATCTTCATGGTCTGGTTCGGGCTGGGCATCTGGTCGAAGGTGGCGCTCGGCGTCACGCTCGTGTTCTTCATCGTGTTCTTCAACGTCTACCAGGGGGTGAAGGAAGTCAGTCCCGTGGTGCTCAACAATACGGTGATGCTGGGGGCCAACCGCAAGCAGCTGCTGCGCTTCGTCTACCTGCCGTCGGCAACGTCGTGGGTTTTCTCGAGCCTGCATACCGCCGTGGGCATGGCGTTCGTCGGCGCGGTCGTCGGCGAATACCTCGGCTCGGCGCGCGGCGTGGGCTACCTCATCCAGCAGGCCGAGGGCGCCTTCGACATCAATACGGTCTTCGCCGGCATCCTGGTGCTCACCGCGTTCGCGCTGGTGCTCGACTTCGCGGTGGCGCGGGCGGAGAAGCGCCTCCTCGTGTGGCGGCCCACGCAAAGCGAAACGGAACAACTATGAGCCACGATTGGAAACACCACGGCGTGCGCGTCGTGCACGGTAATGAGCTCGATCCCAATGTGCCGCAGACCCAAGGCATGTCGCGCGCGGCCGCGATCAACTTCGCGCGCGTGGGCGCGGAGAAGATCTGGGCCGGCACGGTGAGGATCCATCCCAACGCCAAGACGGGCGCGCATCATCACGGCCCGGTCGAGAGCGTGATCTACGTCGTGAGGGGCAAGGCGCGCATGCGCTGGGGCGAAAAGCTCGAGTTCACCGCGGAAGCGGGCCCCGGGGATTTCATCTGGGTGCCGCCCTTCGTCCCGCACCAGGAGATCAACGCGAGCGAGAACGAGCCGCTCGAATGCGTCCTGCTGCGCAGCGGCCAGGATCCGGTGGTGGTGAACCTCGATATCCCGGGGGTCGAGAAGCCCGAGGAAGTCTTCTGGGTGGACAACATCCACCCGCATCCCGAAAAGGGTTGCTAGGCCTTGCGCGGCTTGCGTCCCCGGCCCGCCATGAGCCGGTCGTAGATCGCGTTGGGCAGCACGCCGAGGATGCGTCCCACGATCGCCATCTGCCACGGGATGATGGCGTAGCTTTTCCCCGCGTCGATCGCGCGCGCGATGCGACGGGCGGCTTCGCCCGCTTCGAGAATGAAAGGCATGGGATAGGGATTCTTCGCCGTCATCGGCGTGGCGATGAAGCCGGGGCAGATCGTGGTGACCGCGATCCGCGAGCGGCGTAGCTCGAGGCGCAGCGCTTCGAGGTAACTGATCGCCGCGGCCTTCGACGCGCTATACGCCGAGGCGCCCGGCAGGCCGCGGAACCCTGCAACCGACGCGATGCCCGCCAGGCGCCCGCCTCCGCGCGCGCGCATCGGCTCGATGAACGGGTGGAATGTGTTCACCAGCCCGATCACGTTGATGTCGATGATCTCGCGAAACGTCGCGACATCCTCCTCGACCTCAGTCACCGTTCCGTGCGAAACGCCGGCATTGCCGATGACGAGATCGGGGGCGCCATGGCGCGAGATGAAATGCGCTGCCGCGGCCTTCAGCGCGGCGAGGTCGCGCACATCGCAGGGGTAGGTCTCGGCGGCGGCCGGCAGGGAAGCCTTCAATGTGTCCAGCAGGTCGGCGCGCCGGGCAACCAGTCCCAGCACCGCGCCCTGCCGCGAGTAGTGCCGCGCGAGCTCCTCACCGATGCCGCTCGAGGCCCCGGTGAGGAATACTCTCATCGGCTCAGCTCTTCTTCGGCGCGGGCGCGGCTGTCTCCTTGCGCGCGCGCGCGATCAGCTGGTCGATGACCGGGAAGAGCTTGTCGTGACCGCCGGCCTGATCGCCGGAGGTGTAGTACTTGCCGTTCACGAAGATGCGCGGAACCGAATCGACGCGGTAGTTCGCCGTCATCGTGCGCGCCCGCGCGACTCGCGTGGCGACCGTGAACGACTTTTCCATCTCGTTGTACTTGCCTGGGTCGATGCCGTTCTTTCCCAGCCACTCCTCGCGGATGCGCTTGTTGGCGAGGTTCAGGTTGTCCCTGTGCATGGCGTCGAAGATCTTCTGGTGGTACTTGTCGAGAAGGCCCATTGCCTCGATGGTGTAGTACACCTTGGCCATCTCGCCCCATGAGTCGCTGGGATACGCAGGGATGCGTTTGAACACCACATCCGAAGGCAGGGTCTTCAGCCACGCATTGACCGCCGGCTCGATGGCGTAGCAATGGGGGCAGCCGTACCAGAAGAACTCGATCACTTCGATCTTGCCGCCGCCCTCGGGGATCTGGGCCGGACTCAAGACTTCGAATGGGGCGGGTGCCTGGGCCAACGCGCCAGTCGCCGCGAAGGCGAACGTGGCGACGAGGGTGGAAAACACTTTGCGCAATGACATGAACAGTTCCTTTACGGGTTCTTGGATTCGTCGGTGGTTCGGATGATGGCGGCACCCACGCCGTTCTGGGACAGCGCGGCCTTGATGCGGTTCGCGTCGTCGAGGCTCTGGTAGGGACCCAGCCGCACTCGATATAACGTTCCTTTCTCGGGAATGTTGACCGCGCGCACCGCGGCCTCGAGCCCCGTGAAGGCGATCTTCGCTTTCAAGTTCTCGGCTTCCTTCTCCTCGGCGAACGCCCCGGCCTGCAGCCAGTAGACTTCGCCGCCGTGGGGCTTGGGCGCGGCCGGAGACGACCCCGGCTTCGCGGCGACCGGTGGCGGCGCAGGCGGGGCTTTCGGCGCCGGCTTGGCGTCCTTCTCGCCGGCGTCCTTCTCGCCCGGCAGGATCTGGTAGAACTCGAAGCGCGGCCGCTCGGCCGGTTTCGCGGGCTTATCCACGGTCGCCTTGCCCTTCGCGGCCTGCTCCGCGGCTTTCGCCGCGTCGCTCGGCGGGGGCGGCTGTGCCGGAGCGATCTTGGGCGTGGGCTCCACGACTTTGCCCTTCTCGACGAAGGGGTTGGCGAGGCGGTTCAACCAGAGTGCCACCGCGAGCGAGATCACGATGCCCAGCAGCAAGCCGATGATCATGCCGAGCAGCAGCGGATGGTTGAGGCGGCTGTCGGCGCGGCTCGGCGCGGCGTCCTTGTAGTCCTTGGGCATCACATTCTCTCTGGGGCGCTCACGCCGAGGACGGCGAGGCCGTTGGCGAGCACTTGTCGGGTTGCGGCGACGAGCGAGAGACGTGCGAGCTTCAGCGTTTCATCCTCGACCAGGAACCGCTCGGCATTGTAGTAGGTATGCAGGCATGCCGCCACGTCGTCGTGCAGGTAGTACGTGACCAGATGCGGCGAAAACTCCGCCGCGGCGCGCGCGATGATCTCGGGAAACTCCGCGAGCTTCTGCGCGAGCGCGCTCTCGTAGGGCGAGGTCAGTTTCGCGAGATCCGCTTTTGCGAGGCTGGCGACATCGCCGCCCCATTCGCGCAGCACGCTGCACAGGCGAGCGTGCGCGTACTGCACGTAGTAGACGGGATTGTCGTCGGACTGGCTCTTCGCGAGGTCGATGTCGAACACGAGCTGCGAGTCGATGCGCCGCATGAGGAAGAAATAGCGCACCGCGTCGCGGCCGACCTCGTCGATCAGGTCGCGCACCGTGACGTAGGAACCGGCACGCTTGGAAAGCTTCACTTCCTCGCCGCCTTTCATCACCGTGACCATCGAGTGCAGGACGTAGTCGGGATAGCCCTTGGGGATGCCCGCCTCGAGCGCCTGCAGCCCGGCGCGCACGCGCGTGACGGTGGAATGGTGGTCGGCGCCCTGCACGTTGACCGCCGCCGCGTAGCCGCGGCGAAACTTGGTGAGGTGGTAGGCGACGTCGGGCACGAAATAGGTGAACGTGCCGTCGGACTTGCGCATGACGCGGTCCTTGTCGTCGCCGAAGTCGGTGGTGCGAAGCCACAAGGCTCCCTCGGCCTCGTAGCTGTGCCCGGCGCGCTCGAGCATCCGCACGGTTTCCTCGACCTTGCCGTCGGTGTAGAGCGAGCTCTCGAGGAAATACGAGTCGAACTTCACGCCGAAGGCCCGCAGGTCGAGGTCCTGCTCGTTGCGCAGGTAGTCGACGGCGAAGCGGCGGATCTGCTCGAGGTCCTTTCCCGCCGCGTCGGCGAAATGCGCCGCGACGTAGGCGCGCCCGATTTCGCGGATGTAGTCGCCGAGATAACCGTCCTTGGGCATTTCGACCGCTTCCCCGCGTTCCTCCTTGATGCGCGCTTGCACCGAGAGCGCGAGGTTCGCGATCTGGTTGCCGGCGTCGTTGTAGTAGAACTCGCGCGTCACATGCCAGCCCTGCCACTCGAGGAGCGAGGAGATCGCATCTCCCAACGCGGCCTGGCGGCCATGGCCGACGTGGAGCGGGCCGGTCGGATTCGCGGACACGAACTCGACCATGAACTTGCGCTGACCCCCGGAGTTGCCGCGGCCGTACGCCGCCCCCGCGCGATGGATCTCGGGGAGGGCGGCGAACCTCGAAGCCGCGGAGAGCGTGAAGTTGATGAAGC
>JBGOST010000215.1:0-5089 GCA_041476125.1 Usitatibacter sp.
ATAGACGAGCTCCTGGATGCATTGCCGCACCTCGGCATATCCGAGCCGGTCCTTGCGCACGAAGCTCGCCATGTAGGTGTCGAAGGAGCTGAACGCCTGCGCTCCGGCCCATTCGTTCTGCAGCGTGCCGAGGAAATTCACGATCTGGCCCACCGCGCTCGACAGGTGCTTCGGCGGCGCGGCCTCCACCTTGCCCGGCACGCCGTTCAACCCCTCGGCAAGCAGCATGCGCAGCGACCATCCGGCGCAATAGCCCGAGAGCATGTCGAGGTCGTGGATGTGCAGGTCGGCATTGCGGTGCGCTTCGCCCGCTTCCGGCGGATAGACGTGCGAGAGCCAATAGTTGGCGACCACCTTCCCGGAGACATTGAGGATGAGCCCGCCCAGGGAGTAGCCCTGGTTCGCGTTCGCGTTCACGCGCCAGTCCTGCTGCTGCAGGTATTCGTTGACCGAGCGCTCGACGTCGACCAGGGTGCGGCGGTCGTCGCGCAGCCTGCGGTGCTGCTCGCGATAGACGATGTAGGCGCGCGCGGTGGCGATGTGCCCCGCGGCGATGAGCGTGCGCTCGACCGCGTCCTGGATCACCTCGATCGCCGGTGCGACCGGGCCGCGCGCGGCAAGGGAGCGCGCCACGCGCAGCGTGAGCTCCCGGGCTGCGGCGTCATCGAACTCGCCGGTCGCACGTCCGGCGCGCTCGATCGCCGAGACGATCTTCGTGAGATCGAATGCCGCGGTCGATCCGTCGCGCTTGACCACTTCCAGCGGCAATGCGACTCCGGCTGCGGCCTTTGCGGCCGCGGTTGCTTCCTGCATGGTCTCCTCCCCGCCCCACAAGCTGTAGGGGTTATGGGGGGAGGCTAACGGACGGTATGGGGGGCGGCAACGGTTTCGCGGCCTGTTTTTCCGCATTGCATGATCTGGATCAAGCCCCGGCCCCCCGCCGCGGCGGCACTTGCCCGAAAATCCCTCACAAGCATCCAAAACCAACGCCAAGGACATGAAAACCTTCACTATCACTTCGCGCATCGACGCGATCACCCGGATTCCCGAGCGCTACCTCTCTGCCGAGCTTCCCGCGCCGCGCTCGGTCAAGATCGAGCTCACTTCGCAGTGCAACTACCGCTGCGGCTTCTGCGCGCACCGGCTGCGCATGAAGAACCGCGGCGAGATGGACCGCGCGTTCTACGAGCGCGTCGTTGGCGAGATGGTCGATGCGGGCGTGGAAGAGCTCGGCCTCTTCTACATCGGCGAGTCCTTCATGTGCGACTGGCTCCCCGAGGCCATCGCCTTCGCGAAGAAGCGCGGCATCTCCTACGCCTTCCTCACCACCAACGGCTCGCTCGCCACGCCCGAGCGCGTGAAAGCGTGCATGGAGGCGGGGCTGGATTCGCTCAAGTTCTCGATGAACAACGCCGACGAGGAGCAGTTCGTGCAGATCGCGGCGGTCAAGGCGAAGCTCTTCCGCGACTCGATCAAGAACCTGAAGGCGGCCCACGCAGTGCGCGAGAAGGGCGGCTACAAGTGCGGCCTCTATGCCTCCAGCATCCAGTACAACGGCGTCCAGCAGGACCGCATGCTCGAGCTGGTCCACGAGATCCGGCCCTATGTCGACGAGCACTACTGGCTGCCGCTCTACTCGATGGGCAGCCTCACCACGCAGCGCGAGGAAGAGCTCGGCTACCGGCCGATCGCGGGCAACCAGGGACGCGTCGGCGCGCTGCGCGAGCCGCTGCCGTGCTGGTCGGCGTTCACCGAGGGCCACATCACCTATGACGGCAAGCTGTCGGCCTGCTGCTTCGACGCCGGCGACAAGTGGGTCATGGGGGACCTCACGAAGGTCCCCTTCATGAGCGGCTGGAACAGCGAGTCGTTCGTGTCGCTGCGGCGCGCGCACCTGAAGAAAGACGTGAAGGGCACGATCTGCGAGTCGTGCGTGGCCTACCAGTAGGTCACTGGTGAATGCCGCGCCGCTTCCATACTGGAGCCTTGGCGGCCGCAGGCTCCTTCCCATCGTGCAGGGCGGCATGGGCATCGGAGTCTCGGCGCACCGGCTCGCCGGCAGCGTGGCCCGTCTCGGCGCCATGGGGACGATCTCGAGCGTGGACCTGCGCCAGCACCACCCCGATCTCCTCGAGCAGTGCCAGGGCTCGCGGGACAAGGCGACGCTCGACCGGCTGAACCTCGTGGCACTCGACCGCGAAGTGCGTGCCGCGCTCGCGCTCTCCAAGGGGTTCGGCGCGGTGGCGGTGAACGTCATGAAAGCGGTGAGCGCATACGCGAGCCAGGTGCGTCAAAGCTGCGAGTCGGGAGCGCACGCGATCGTCATGGGCGCGGGACTCCCGCTCGACCTCCCCGACCTCACGCGGGATTTCCCCGGTGTCGCGCTGATGCCGATCGTCTCCGAGGCGCGCGGTGCCGCCATCGTGCTTCGCAAATGGATGCGCAAGAAACGCCTGCCCGACGCGATCGTCGTCGAGCATCCCGGGTTCGCCGGCGGCCACCTGGGCGCCACGCGCCTGGCGGAAGTGAACGACCCGCGCTTTGCTTTCGCCCCGGTGCTCGAGGGGATCTTCGCGGTGCTCGCGGAGCTCGGCCTCGCGCGAAGCCGCATTCCGATCGTCGTCGCGGGCGGCATCCATACGCACGAGCAGGTCCGCGCCCACCTGGAGGCCGGCGCCAGCGCGGTACAGGTCGGCACGCCTTTCGCCGTGTCGCTCGAAGGCGATGCGCATCCGGAGTTCAAGCGCGTCCTCGCCGAGGCGAAGCCCGAGGATCTCGTGACCTTCATGAGCGTTGCCGGCCTTCCCGCCCGCGCGGTCGCCACTCCATGGCTGCGCAGGTATCTTTCCCGCGAAAAGGCGCTGCAGTCGCACGCCAAGGCTGATCCCCGCCGCTGCGTGCCCGGCTTGCAGTGCCTCACCGTGTGCGGCCTGCGCGACGGTGTCGCCTCGGCGGGGCAGTTCTGCATCGCCACCCGCCTCGCCTACGCGCTCCATGGCGACGTGAAGAAGGGCCTGTTCTTCCGCGGTTCGGAGCCCGTGCCGTTCGGGACGGCGATGCGTCCCGTTTCCGAGCTGATCGCCTACCTGTTGACGGGGGTGCGATCGCCCCCGCTTGAGGCAGGTTTAATCTAGATCAAGGCATCTTCCGGTCCATGCCTCACGATCCATCAGTGTCCCGCCTGAAACCGCGTTGCGATGACTGACCCGGCTGATCTCACTGCCGAGGCATTGGCCGTCCCCGCGGGTCCCGCCGACGCGCCGGCGCGCGAGCGCAGCGCGCAGGCCGCATCCCCTTCGGCACAGATCGCGTGCACGGTTTGCGCGATGAACCCGCTCTGCCATCCCCGGTCGTCGCCTGCCGACGCATCGTCGCTGGTCGAATCTCGCCGGCGGCTGCGCGCGGGCGAGACGCTCTACCGCGCCGGAGCCGCGCGCGCGTCGATCTACGCCGTGCGCGCCGGCTTCCTCACGGTTCGCGCGCCCGCGGCGGACGGCCCGGGCCACATCGTGCGTTTCCTCCTCCCGGGCGATGCCGCGGGGCTCGACGGCTTCGCGAGCGGCATCCACCAGAGCGAGGCCGTGTCGCTCGGAGACAGCGAAGTGTGCGAGATCCCCGCGTATCGCGCCGAGATCCTTTCGGATTTCAGGGCGGCGATCGGCGCCCACCTGCGCGGCCTGCTCGCGCGCGAGCTCGGGGAATCCCACGAGCATGCCGCCGCGCTCGCGCGTCTCACGGCCGCCCAGCGCGTGGCCCAGTTTCTCCTGCACCTGTCGCAGCGCTGGCTGGAGCGAGGCTACTCCGGATGCACCTTCCGCCTGCCGATGACCCGCCGCGAGATCGGCGACCACTTGGGCCTCACGATGGAAACGGTGAGCCGCGTCCTGTCGGATTTCCAGGCCCGCGGCTGGATCGCCCTCGCGCGCGACGAGGTCAAGATCCGCGCCGAGGAAATGCTGCGCGGCAGCCTTCAGCCGGCCGGAGGCGCCCGCTGACCTAGCGCCCTCGCGGCCCGGGTGGTGAGGGCCAGCGCGAGCGCGCACGCAAGTATCGCATGCACCCCCTGCATCGCGAGCGCTCGCGCCTCGCCGGCGGCGAGGAACAAGCCCAGGACGAGCTGCAGGAGCGCGAGGATCACGACCGCGAGGTCGATCGCGACCGCACCCCTCGCGTCGCGTCTCACGGACGATGCCACCGCGATGCCCAGCACCGCGATTCCGAGCGACACATGCAGCGGGTCGAGCCCGCGGGCGCCGCGCATCGCCTGGGCACTCGCCGCTGCGCCCAATCCCGCATGCGCGAGGACCGCGGCCAACGCGAGCCCGGGGATGATCGCCGCGCGCGCGCTGGCGGCAGCGGGCGCGAGGCAGGCGACGCGCAGCCCCCAGAAAGCGCATGCGAGCGCGATGCCGCAAACGACGTTGGCGACGGTGACCCATGCCACGCGATATCCGGTAGTGAAGGGCCCGATCGCCGCGAGCGACGCCGTGAGGATGGCGATCGCGGCCACCGCGGCGACTTGCGGGCGCGGCACCTTGCGGCTGCGCACCGCGACGACGGCGAGCAGCGCCAGCACCGCCACGCCCGTGGCCGCAAGGCGGTGCGCGAGCCTTGCGGCCGTCTCGACGCCCGCCGGGATGATGGAGGCGGCGTAGCCCGCGTCATCCACGCCGGTGCCGAGCCGCAACAGCACGCTCACGGCGACGACCACGACCGTGAAGAGCATTCCCCATAGCCCGATGCTCTCGAGTCGCAGGCGCGCGCGAGCTTCCAGGATTCAGCTCCGGCCGCGCAGCGAGCGTGCGACGACGACGAGGAAGAGCAGCCCGCCCGCGATCGCGACGAGCCCGCCCAATCCCATCACGCTCATGCCGATCACTTCCGGCGTGGTGCGCAGCAGTTGTTCCGCGCCCGCCACCTTGCGCTGCACGCCGTAGCCCCCCGAGATCACGAGCCCGATGATGTGCGCAAGCTGCCCCACGGCGTATATCCACGGCTGCCACGCGGCCATGCGCGACTTCGGCGCGGCGAAGCCGAAGCGCGGCAGCAGCAGGTAAGTGAGCCCCATCATCGCGAGCGTCACGCCGAC
>JBGOST010000216.1:0-5081 GCA_041476125.1 Usitatibacter sp.
ATCAAGTTCCCCAGCGAGCTTTCCGGCGGCATGGTGAAGCGCGCGGCACTCGCGCGGGCTTTGGCGCTCGACCCGCGCATCCTGTTTCTCGACGAGCCGACTTCGGGGCTGGACCCGCTCACCGCGGGCGGCATCGACGAGCTCATCCTGCAGCTGAACGAGGATCTCGGCGTGACCTTCGTCATCATCACCCACGACCTCAACACGCTCTTCAACGTCTGCGACCGCGTCGCGATCCTCGTGGACAGGAAAATCACCGTCGATACGGTGGACAAACTGATGCGCTCCGAGCAGCCCTGGATCCACGAATTCCTTCATGGTCCGCGGGCGCAAGGCGCGATGAGCACCGCGAAGCAAGCAAGTAATAAAGGGCGAAACCATGGAAGCTGACAAGCACTATTTCCTCGAAGGCCTTTTCATCATCGTGCTCGTGGTGGGCGCGGCGTTCGCGTTCATCTGGCTGGCGAAGGCCGGCAACCGCGACGACGTGCTCTACCGGATCCACTTCGCCGAGTCCGTGAGCGGCCTTTCGCTCGGCGACGCGGTGAAGTTCCACGGCGTCGATGTCGGGACGGTCAAGACGCTCGCGATCGACAACGCCGACCCGCGCCTGGTGCAGGTGGACGTGAGCCTTCGCAAGGACGCGCCGGTCACGACCGACACGAAGGCGAGCCTCAAGTTGAAGGGCATCACCGGCACGCTCTTCATCGAGCTCAATGGCGGCAGCCTCGCCGCGAAGAGCCTCGTCGCCGCGACACCCGAGGGGCAGATCCCCGAGATTGCCTCCGAGAAGAGCAAGCTCACGACGCTCCTCGACGCGCTGCCCAACGTGATCGAGAAGTTCACCTCGATGGAGACCAAGGCCTCGAAGGTGCTCACCGAGGTGGGCAAGGTGACGGGCACGATGAAGGAAGCCGCGGACAACGCCAAGGAGGCGAGCGCGAAGGTGAAGGACGATCCTTCGGTGCTGCTCTGGGGAAACAAGAAAAACGACAAGAACGACAAGAAGGAGGCCGCCCCCAAGGAGGGGCGCAAATGATGTCGCACCTGTCGATAGCGCTCGTTGCGCTCACCGCGCTTGTCGTGTCGATCGACGCGGGGGCGCAGGGTTTTCCGCGCCGCGACCGCAGCGGTTCGCCGCGCGATGCGCAAGCCACGCGCGACCGCGAGTCCAAGGGCGTGGCCGCCGCGGCGCCGGAGCCTTTCGCGGCGCTCGAACGCGAGCTGCCGTCGCTCAAGGTCGATTTGCTGCTTACCGCGGAGCAGGTCGCCGCCTGGAGCGCCTTCGAGCGCGACGTGCGCGACATCGCCGAGATGGACCGCGCCCGCCGCAGGCATCTCATGTCGCTGCGTACCGCCGGCGAGAGCCCGCCCAACGCGATCGCGTTGATCGGCGCGCTCGCCGAGGACGACCGGCTGAAGGCCGAGGCGAGCAACGACATGAAGCGCCACCTCGAGGCGCTCTACGCGAAGCTCGACGACAGCCAGAAGCGCACGCTCGATCGGCGGGTGGTGTTGTCGCAGACGGAGCCGCTCGGGCGCTAGCGCGCTTACCCTCTCCCCGGCCCTCTCCCAAGGGAGAGGGAGAGAAAAAGAGTAAATTGGGCGGCCTGTAACGCCCAACAATGACTCCAGAGGGGATTCCCATGTTGAAGAGCAAGAAACCAATCGTGGTTGGACTGGTGGCGGCCGCGCTATTGGCTGCGCAACCGGCGATGGCCGGCAAGACCGTCGATGCGATCAAGGCACGCGGCCAGCTCGTGTGCGGCGTGCATACCGGGCTTGCCGGATTCTCGCAGGCCGACACCCAGGGCAACTGGAGCGGGCTCGACGTCGACGTCTGCCGCGCGATCGCCGCCGCCCTCCTCGGCGACGCGACCAAGGTGAAGTGGGTGCCGCTCACCGCCGCGCAGCGCTTCACCGCGCTGCAGTCGGGCGAGATCGACATCCTCTCGCGCAACACCACCTGGACTCTGACGCGCGACGCTTCCCTCGGCCTGCACTTCATCGGCACCACGTACTACGACGGCCAGGGCTTCATCGTCCCCGTGAAGGCGAAGATCAAGAGCGCCAAGCAGTTGAAGGGCGCGACGGTCTGCGTGCAGTCGGGAACCACGACCGAGAAGAACATGACCGACTTCTCGCGCACCAACAAGCTGGATCTGAAGCCCGTGGTGTTCGAGAAGATCGAAGCCGCGACCGGCGCCTATTTCTCGGGACGCTGCGCCGCGTTCACCACCGACGCTTCCGGCCTCGCCTCGATCCGCAACAAGGAAGCGAAGAATCCCACCGACCACGTGATCCTGCCGGAGCTCATCTCCAAGGAGCCGCTTGGGCCGGCGGTGCGCCGCGGCGACGACGAGTTCTTCGCGATCGCGAAATGGGTCGTGTTCGGCCTGATCGAAGCCGAGGAATACGGCCTCACGCAGGCCAACGTCGAGAAGATGATGAACGAGAGCCAGGACCCGGTCGTGATGCGCATCACCGGCAAGTCCGAGGACACCGGCAAGCTGCTCGGCCTCGACAAGGACTGGATGGTCCGCGCGCTGAAGGCGGTCGGCAACTACGGCGAGATCTTCGAGCGCAACGTCGGCGCCAAGACGCCCCTTGCGCTGCAGCGCGGCACCAACGCGCAGTGGAACAAGGGCGGTTTGATGTACGCCCCGCCCATTAGATAGACGTTCGCAGTACACGAAACCGCCTCCCACGTTTGCTCCCTCTCCCTTGGGAGAGGGTTGGGGAGAGGGTCAATGACCCACCGCCCTCCGCCAAAACGCCGCGACTGGTCCTGGCGCAGCCAGGCTTTTCGCGGGCTCGTCTACCAGCTCCTCGCCGTCGCCGTCATCGGGGTCGCGCTGTGGTTCCTCGCGCACAACACGCTGGAGAACATGCGCGCGCGCGGAATCCAGAGCGGCTTCGGGTTCCTGGCGCAACCCGCGGGCTTCGACATCGGCGAGGGCCTCATCCACTATGACGCTCTCGACCCGTACTGGAAGGCGTTCCTCGTCGGGATCCTGAACACGTTGCGCGTGGCGGTCGTGGGCATCGTGCTCGCGACCGTCCTCGGAACGCTGCTCGGCATCGGGCGCTTCTCGCGCAACGCCATCCTGCGCTCGCTCTGCTACGCCTACGTCGAAGTCTTCCGCAACATCCCGGTGCTGCTGCAGCTGCTGATGTGGTACCTGCTCTTCACCGATGTGCTGCCGCCGCTCGCCGAGGCGGTCAACGTCGGCGGGCTCTTCTACCTCAGCAAGGGCGGGTTCTCGTTCCCGACTCCGGCGTGGGGCGTGGGGCTCGCTTTCGTCGCCGCCGGCGCGGTGCTGGGCGTCGCGGTCGCCTTGGCTTATCGCCGCTGGGTGTTGCGACAATTCGAAGCGACCGGGCGCGTGAGAAGCCTCTTCTGGGTTCCCCTCGCGATCGTGCTTGCCGGCGCATTCGTCGGCTGGATCGCGGCCGGCGCGCCGCGCGAGTGGAGCATTCCCGCGCCGGGCACTTTCACGATGGAGGGCGGAGCGTCGGCCACGCCCGAATTCCTCGGCGTGTTGATCGGCCTCGTGCTCTACACCGCGGCGTTCATCGCCGAGGTCGTGCGCGCCGGGATCCAGTCGGTGGCGCACGGGCAGGTCGAGGCGTCGGGAAGCCTGGGAATCTCGCGCGGGCTCACCATGCGCCTGGTGATCCTGCCGCAGGCGCTGCGCGTCATCATCCCGCCGATCACGAGCCAGTACCTGAACCTCACCAAGAACTCCTCGCTCGCGGTGGCGATCGGCTATCCCGACGTGGTCTCGGTCGCCAACACGGCGCTGAACAACACCGGGCGCGCGGTCGAGTGCATCGCGATCATCATGCTCGTGTACCTCACCACTTCGCTCTCGACGGCGGCGTTCATGAACTGGTACAACCGCCGCGCGGCGATCCGGGAGCGCTGAGCGTGGCGGCCGTCTTCCATCCCATCGCCCCGCGGCCCGCGCCGGTGCGTCATCGGGGTGCCATCGCGTGGCTGCGCGCGAACCTCTTCGGCGATTGGAAGAGCACGGCGACCACGGTCGTGCTGCTCGTCCTCGCGATCGCCTACCTTCCGGGCATCGCCAATTGGACGATCCTGCGCGCGGTATTCGAGCCCAACCTGAACGAATGCCAGGCCGCGCGGGGCACGGGTGCCTGCTGGGGCGCGGTCGTCGAAAAATTCCGCCTCATCATGATGGGGCGCTATCCGTTCGCCGAGCAGTGGCGGCCCGAGCTGGCGACGGCGATCCTGCTGGGCCTGCTCGTGGTGAGCTGCACGCGCCGCTTCTGGAAAGCGTGGCTCGCGCCGGCCTGGATCGTCGGCGTGGCGGCGTTCTTCCTCCTCATGAGCGGCGGCGCCTTCGGGCTCGCGAAAGTCCCGACCGATCTCTGGGGCGGGCTGCCGCTCACGATCATGCTCGCAACCTTCGGCATCGCCTTCGCCTTCCCGATCGCGGTGCTGGTGGCGCTGGGCCGGCGCTCGAACCTGCCTGCGATCCGCACGATGTGCATCGTCTATGTCGAGCTCATCCGCGGCGTGCCGTTGATCTCGGTGCTCTTCATGGCGTCGTTCCTCTTCCCGCTCTTCATGCCGGTCGGAAAGTCTCCCGACGTCCTGCTGCGCGTGCTGGTGGGCATCACGCTCTTCGCGGCGGCGTATCTCGCGGAGACGGTGCGCGGCGGGCTGCAAGCGATCCCCAAGGGACAGATCGAGGCCGCGGCCACCCTCGGGCTCACCTACTGGCAGGCGCAGAGGAAGATCGTGCTGCCGCAGGCGCTCGCGATCGTGGTGCCGGCGGTCATGAACAACTTCATCGCCATCTTCAAGGACACTTCCCTCGTCACCATCGTGAGCCTCTACGAGCTCACCGGATCGATGTCTCTCGCGCTCAACTCCGACGCCGAATGGCGGCCCTACAAGATCGAGGGCTACCTCTTCATCGCGATGGTCTACTTCGGCTTCTGCTTCGCCATGTCGCGCTACAGCCTGTGGATCGAGAAGCAGCTCTCCCTCTCCCGTGGGAGAGGCTAGTGAGCGAACCCATCATCCTCTTCGAGAGAGTCAACAAGTGGTA
>JBGOST010000217.1:0-5076 GCA_041476125.1 Usitatibacter sp.
CGACGAACTCGCGGCGCAGCGCATCGGGAGCTTTGAAGCGACCGTCGGGCAAAAGGTTCTTCTGCCAGAAACGGTTGATCGCGCCGGGGATATGTCCCGCGACCGGATCGATCGGCTCCTGCAGCCCCTTGTAGCGCTCAGCGGCACGCGCATCGACGAGCTTCAACGACGGGTCCTCGCGAAACCGCCCGACGAAATGCGCATCGACGGTCGCGCCCAGGTGCGGCCTGGGGACGAAGGCGCCCTCGCGCGGCGGCGGCACGTCCTTGGTGACGGGGCGGCCTTCCTTTTCCCAATGGGGCCAGGCGCCATCGAGGAGTGCGACGCGTTCCTGCCCCAGCCAGCGCAGCATCCACCACAGCCGCACCGCGAAGTTGCCGCTGAGATCGTCGTAGATCACGACCTGCTTATCGGGTGTGACGCCGCGCGCGTTCATCTTCGCGGCGAAATCCTCGAGGCGGGGGAGCGGATGGCGACCGTTCTTTCCGGTCTTGGCGCCCGAGAGATCCTCGTCCACGTGGAGGAAGTAGGCGCCGGGTATGTGGCCCGCGGCGTACGCGCGAGCTCCCTTCCCGGCGTCCATCAGGTCGTGGCGCGTGTCGAAGACGACCCACTGCGGGTCGTTCAGGTGCTTGGCCAGCTCCTCCGTCGAGATCAGCATTTCTCCTATTATCGCCGTTCCGGGGCGAGCTAGGCCGCGGCCACCCGTTTCAGGTCCTGCGTCACGCGTCCCCCCTGAAGGACGATGACCCGCTCGGCCGACGCGATGGTCTCGGGGCGGTGGGCGATGATGATCCGCGTCAAGTTGAGCGAGCGGATCGCGTCGTTCACCGCGCGCTCCTTCTGCACGTCGAGCGCGCTCGTGGCCTCGTCGAGAAAGAGAATCCGCGGCTGCTTGTAGAGGGCGCGCGCGAGCAGGATGCGCTGCTTCTGGCCCCCGGAGAGCGCCGCGCCCATGTCGCCGATGAGCGTGTTGTAAGCCATCGGCATGGCGATGATGTCGTCGTGCACCGCGGCCATGCGCGCGAAGCGTTCGATCGCCGCCTGGTCCGGCAGCGGATCGAAGAAGCTGATGTTGTCGGCGATGGAGCCCGCGAAGAGCTGGTCGTCCTGCATCACCGTTCCGACCAGCTTTCGATAGCGATCGATTCCCAGCTTCTGGATGTCGATGCCGCCGGCGAGGATCTTGCCGTCGGTGGGCGCGAGGAGGCCGAGCATGAGCTTGACGAGAGTGGTCTTGCCGCCCCCCGAAGGCCCCACGACCGCGACCGATTCTCCGGGGCCCACCGAGAAGGAGCAATTGAGGAGCACGAAGGGCTCCATGTCGGAGTAGCGAAACGAGATCGCCTTCACTTCCAGCGAGGCGTCGATCGCGTCCATCGGCGTCGCGGGCGACTCCTGCTCCGGCGCTGTGAGCACGATGTCGGCAAGCCTCTCGCCCTGGAGGTTCAGCATGCGCAGCTCGATCATCTTGTCGATGAGTCCCGCAACGCGTGCCGAGAACTGGTCCTTGTACGACATGAACGCAAACAGCATCCCGACGGAAAACGCGCTGTCGAGGACGAGGAGCGCACCCAACCAGACGATCGCGATCCGCTCGACGCCGAAGACGAGGCCGTTCGCCGAGCGAAATCCAAGCCCCAGCTTCTGCGTGGCGAGGTCCTGGTTCATGGCGTCGACAACCAGGTTCAGCCATCGCGATCGCCGCTCTTCCTGACGGCCGAAGAGCTTGATCGACTGCACGCCGCGCACCGTCTCGAGGAAGTGGCTCTGCTGCTTGGCGGAGTGAACGATCTGCTCTTCGGTAGCGCGCCGCAGCGGCTCGTAGAACGCCCATCGAAGGACGCCGTAGAGCGCTACGGCGCAAATCGCCGCGGAAGTCAGCATGACGCTGTAGATCATCATCATGACGAGTGTGGCAAGCGCCATGGCGCCGTCGATCAGGGCTTCCACGAAACTCGACGTCAAGGTGCGTTGGATGTTGTTCACCGCGCCGAAGCGCGAGACGACGTCGCCCAGGTGCCGCTTCTCGAAATAGCTCACCGGCAGCTTGAGCAGGTGCGAGAAGACGTTGGCGAGCCATTGCAGGTTCATCGTGGTGCTCAAGTACAGCACCACCCACGAGCGCAGGCCCGAGAGCGCGACGTGGATCAGGGTCAACATGAGGAACCCCAGTCCCAGCACCGTGAGCAAGTCTCGATCGGCTGAAACGACCGCGCCGTCCACGGCCCATTGCATGTAGAAGGGCGTGACGATGGCGATCGCCTGGAGCGCGATCGCGAGGATGAAGACCTGTGCCAGCGAGCGCTTGAGCCCGACGACCGGTCCCATCAGGTCGCGCAGCCGCACATGGCGCCGCTCGTCGGCGGGATGGAACTCGGAAGTCGGCGAGAGCTCGAGCGCGATTCCGGTGAAGTGCCTGGAGACTTCCGCCATCGTGAGCCGGCGCACGCCGAACGCGGGGTCGTGCACGACGGCGCCGCGCGCATCCGCGGACTTGAGAACGACGAAGTGGTTCATGTCCCAATGCAGGACGCACGGCGCGCGCAGCTGGGGCAACTCGTCGAGCTCGAGGCGCAGGGGTCGGGGCGCGAGATGCAACCGCCCCGCCGCCTGGATCAGGTAGGCGAGCGTCGAGCCCTTGAGCGAAACCGTGAAGCGCCGCCGCAGCCCCGCAAGATCGATTCGGTGGCCATGGAAGCACGCGATCATTCCGAGGCTTGCGAGTCCGCACTCGGCCGCCTCGGTCTGGAGGAAGACCGGCAAGCGCCTGGCCGAACCGAAGTGCAGCTCGGCGAGCCGCTCCACTACGTTCTCCCGGCGAGGCTCAGCAGCGGCTCGAAGATCCACTCGACGAGTCGCCGCCGGTCGAGGAGGATATCCGCTTCGACCTGCATTCCCGGCTGCAACGGCTCGAGGTGGCCGTAGGCGCGGATGGCCTGTGCGTCGAGCGCGACCTTGATTCGGTAGAGCGGTTCGCGGCTGCCGTCGATGGGCGTGTATCCGAGCTCGCCGGGAAGCAGCGGGTTTTTCGATACCGCGACGACGTTGGCGCGATGCATTCCGAATTTCTGGTGCGGATAGGCGAGGTAGCGCAACAGCACCTCCTGTCCCGCGCGCACGAAGCCGATCGAGCGTGACGGCGAGAAAAGATGCGCCTCGAGAACGGCGTTGGCGGGAATGAGGGTCGCGAGCGCAGTGCCCGGCGTGACCATCTGCCCGCGCTCGACGAGCACGGTCGCGACCATTCCGGATGCCGGAGCGACGATGGCGGCATGGTATTGAAGGTCGCGCTCGATGTGCTCCTGTTCGATCGAGGCGCGCTGCATGTCGATTCCCGCAAGCTGCGCATGGGCGCGCGAGCGCGCGGAATCGCCCTCGTATTCGACTGCGGTGAGCTCACGGGCGAGCGCCATTCGCGACCGGCGGGCTGCCTCCAGCCGTGCTTGCTGGTCGAGCGCGGCTTCATGCTCGTGATCGAGTGCCGCTCCCGATAGAAATCCGATGCCTTCCAGCCGGCGCGCGCGACCCAATCCCTGGTCGGCGAGTTCGACGCGCTTCGCTTGTGAGGCAAGCTCGATATCGAGCTGCTCGAGCTCTCGTGCGAGTCCCGCCTTGCGCTGCGCGAATGCAGCCTGCTCGGTGCGCATCGCGTCCGCGGCGTACTGCCGCTGCAGCTGCAATGCGCGCTGCCTTTCAGCGAGGCGGGTCGTGACCGCGGAGCCGATCTCCTCGCTGTTGCGACTCGCGCGCCCGTCGCCCAGGATGATGAGCGGCGCATCCTTCTCCACCTGCGCGCCCTCCCGCGCGTGGACCGCCTCGACGATGCCCGATTGCTGCGCGAGGATCTTCACGACACCCTGCGCGGGCGCCAGGACGCCCGAAACGCGCGCCTTGCGGGTATATTCGCCGAAGATGAAGAAGATCGCGAGCGCCACCGCGAATCCCAGCGCGCATGCGGTGAGGAGCGTGAAAGAGATCGGGCGGATCAGTACAACGCGCCCGAGCCATGCGGTCGAACGAGCCTGCTCCGACTCCTGCCGGAAGAGTGGCCTTTCCAACATCGGTGTTTACCGACCGGCGCTAGCGGTTGCGGGAGACGGGAACGCCGCCCTCGCATCGCGCGACATCCACATGTAGGTGGGAAGCGCGACGATCGCGATTCCCAGGCATGCGATCTGCAGCGTCCAGTAAGAGATCTCCCCGGTGCTGCTTGCGCCGCCGCTCGGAAAGAGGAATTGCCCGATCAGCGGATACCACATGAGCACGTTGAATCCGGCATGGACGACGATGGAAGCGCGCAGTGACCCGGTCCTCCGAAACAGGCAGATGTAGAGAATCGAGGCCATGAATTGCGAGTACATATTAGGGTGCAGCACAGCAAAGAGGGCGGAGGTCCCAAGCGCACTGCGAATCCAGCCCCACTGCGCGGCCCAGGTTGGATACAGCAACCCGCGAAATACGAGCTCCTCGATGATCGGTGCGAGGATTCCTCCCAGAAGCGAGAAGGTGGCGATGCCGTGTATGGAGAGCGCGTTACTCAACTGCGTCGCGGCGGTGTCTCGGGAGCCCAGGGCACGAGCCAACGCAGGTTCGCCGCCATTGCTCCAGATCCAGAGGCCAGTGGCACCGGCTGCGGCAAGACCTGTCACGACATGCAACAGCAACACACCGCCAATCTCGGGGGCCTTGGTCGTCGGCACAGGTATCGACAGAAGCCCGAGGCATTTGCGCCTCAGCGCCGGGAAGCCGAATAGGACGCACCCTGCGCTTACGAAGATCATCATGCGGCCCAACGGGAAACCAAGATCCTTGGCCCACTGCCAGCGATCGAAGAGGTACTTATCTGCGGGTGCGGCGAGGAATAGAAGAACTACGACAAAGAATGCAATCTGAAAACCCGTCGCGCCTTGCCGATTCGTTTCTGGCATCTACGTCCCTGGGGAGTCCCGGGGCGCGCGGGGCGCGGCCCCCGGGGGGGGTCCCCGCGATTTAGAGTACCCCGCCAAAAAAAACCACGGGTAGTCGATTTGGGGCGCGGAAACGTCGGTGGGTTAACCCAGTATTTTTTAGTAA
>JBGOST010000218.1:0-5074 GCA_041476125.1 Usitatibacter sp.
CGAGCTTCCCCGCGAGATCGCCAAGCGGGTCGAGGACGACTTCGGCGGTCACGCGGCATTCCGCGAGCAGTTCTCCAAAGCCGCGGTGGATTGCTTCGGCAGCGGCTGGGCGTGGCTTGTCTCGCGCTCCGGCAAGCTCGAGATCGTCACCGCCTCCAACGCGGCCACGCCGATCACGATGGGCGCCACGCCGCTGCTCACGCTCGACGTGTGGGAGCACGCGTACTACCTCGACTACGAAAACCGCCGCCCCGAGTTCGTCGACGCCGTGATCGACCGGCTGCTCAACTGGGACTTCGCCGCCCAGCAGCTCGACAAGGCGCAAGAGGGGTATCGCCAGGCCGCGTAAGGCACGCTCACCCGAGGTCAGGCACAATGCCGGCCTCGGGACCATGAGCCGGTACATCCACATCGAGCCGTCGCACCGCGCCGTCGCGGCGTGGCTGCTCGCCTGTTGCGCGCTCGTCTTCGCCATGGTCGTGGTGGGCGGTGTCACGCGGCTCACCCACTCGGGCCTGTCGATCGTCGAATGGCAGCCCATCGTCGGGACCCTTCCGCCGCTCGACGACGCGCAGTGGGAAGAGGCTTTCGCGAAGTACCGCGCGACGCCCGAATTCCGCCAGCGCAACCACGACATGACGCTCGCGGGTTTCAAGGGGATCTTCTGGTGGGAGTATTCCCATCGCCTCCTCGGGCGGGTCGTGGGAATCGTCTTCTTCGTGCCGTTCGCGGTGTTTCTCTGGCGGCGCATGCTCGAGCGACCCCTCGCGTGGAAGCTCGGCGGCGTGCTCGCGCTCGGAGCCCTGCAGGGGGCGCTCGGCTGGTACATGGTGAAGAGCGGGCTCGTGGACGATCCGCGCGTGAGCTCCGTTCGGCTGGCCGCGCACCTGGGGCTCGCCTTCATCATCTATGGATCGATGCTGTGGCTGGCGATGAACCTGCTGGTTCCCGCCGAGGCCCGCGCGACGCGGGGGCCTCGCGCGGCCACGGCGGCCGTCGCGTTGCTCGTCTTCATCATGGTGCTGTCGGGGGCGTTCGTCGCGGCGATCCGGGCGGGCTTCGCGTACAACACGTTCCCGCTCATGGACGGGCACTGGGTTCCCGAGGAGATCCTCCTCATCGACCCCTGGTGGATGAACTTCGTCCACAACATGGCGACGGTGCAGTTCGTGCATCGCGCGCTCGCGCTCGTCATCGCGATCGGTGTCGCGGTCCTGTGGTGGCGCGTGGACAGCGACGGCAATGCCGATGAGCGCACGCGCAAATGGTCGCATGCGCTGCTCGCGGCGGCCGCGCTGCAGATCGCGGTGGGCATCGCCACCTTGCTGCTGCGCGTGCCCCTCGAGCTCGCCGCGCTCCACCAGGCCGGAGCGGTGATCGTCTTTGCCTGCGCGCTGGGGATGCTGCACGCGCTGAGCGGAAGCAGGAGGTTACAGGCGTAAGGGCGATTGCCGCGTGAACTGTGACGCACTTCACGCGGGTTCCGAGGCATGTGCCGCGATAATCCGCCGGATACACCCATCCGAGGCGGCGATGACCGCGGCAGTCCTTTCTCCCGCAGCAAAGAGCAAGCAGGCGGTGCGGCTGCGGCGTTTCCTCATGGCCGCCGCGGCCTACGGCGTGTGCATTCCGCCGCTCGCGCTCGCCGCCTGGCTCGGCTTCATTCCCTTGCGCGCGGTGGGCGTGGCGATCGCCTCGATGCTCGCCATCAACGCGGGCCTGTACCTGCTCTTCCGCACCCATCTCAACGAGCGTTTCAGCGATCCCAGCCTCACCTGGCTGCAGACGGTCGCGGCAACGGTCGTCCTCATGTACATCGTCTACCACGCCGACCTCGACCGCGGCCTGGCGCTCATGGTGTGCCTGCTGGTGCTGGCGTTCGGGACTTTCCGCTTCACGACGCGCGAATTCCTCAATGCCGCCGGCATCGTCATCGCCGCCTATGCCCTGGTCATCAACCTCCTCATGTGGTTCAAGCCCGACGTGGTGCACGTCCAGAAGGAGGCCTTCCAGTGGACGCTGCTCGCCCTCGTGCTGCCGTGCTTCGCGATGGTGGGCGGGCGCGTGAGCGAGCTGCGCCAGCGGTTGCGCCGGACCAACAAGGAGCTTTCCGAAGCGCTCGAGATGATCCAGAAGATGGCCACGCACGACACGCTCACGGCGTTGCCGAACCGCGCGCTCTTCAACGAGACGCTGAGCCACGCGATCGCGCAGGCGAAGCGCCACGGCCGCTCGCTCGCGCTGCTCTTCATGGACCTCGACCGCTTCAAGAACATCAACGACACGATGGGGCACGGCGTGGGCGACCGCGTGCTGCAGGAAGCCGCGCGCCGCGTCACCGGCGCGGTGCGCTCGAGCGACCTCGTGGCGCGCCTGGGCGGCGACGAGTTCGTGCTGCTCCTCGAGGAATCCCACGACGACGGCGAGCTGGTCGAGATCGCGCAGAAGATCCTGAAGGCGTTCGCGCCGACCTTCATCATCGACGGCCAGGAGCTGGCGCTCTCCGCGAGCCTGGGCATCTGCACCTTCCCCACCGACGGCGGCGACGCGCAGACGCTGCTATCGAGCGCCGACATCGCGATGTACCGCGCCAAGGAGCAGGGGCGCAACCGCTTCTGTTTCTACGCCGCGGAGCTCAATACGCTGTCGCAGGAGCGCCTGTCGCTGGAGGCCGGCCTGCGCCATGCGCTCGATCGCGGCGAGATCGAGGTGTTCTACCAGCCGAAGATCGGCTTCGGCAGCGGGCGCGTGAGCGGCGTGGAAGCGCTGATCCGCTGGCGCCATCCGCAGCTGGGCTTGCTGCTTCCCGACCGCTTCGTTGGGCTCGCCGAGGAGATCGGCGTGATCATCCCGATCGGCTACTGGACGCTGCGGCGCGTCTGCGAGCTAGCGCGCGGCTGGCAGGAAATGGGGATGCCGCTTCCGGTCGCGGTGAACCTCTCGGCAAGCCAGTTCCACGAGCGCGAGCTGGTGAGCGAGCTCGCCGCCATCCTCAAGTCCACGGGGGTCGCGCCCCACACCATCGAGCTGGAGATCACCGAGAGCATGGTGATGCGCGATCCCGACCGCGCCGGCGAGATCATGGAGGCGCTGCGCGCCATGGGCGTGCGCATCGCCATCGACGATTTCGGCACCGGGCATTCGTCGCTCGGCTATCTCAAGCGCTTCCCGATCGACCGTCTCAAGGTCGACCGGTCGTTCGTTCGCGACCTGCCGCACAACGGCGACGACGTCGCGATCACCCGCGCGGTGATCGCGATGGCGCACAGCCTGAGGATGACGGTGGTGGCCGAGGGCGTGGAGTCGAAGGACCAGTTCGACCTGCTGCGCGACGAGGGTTGCGACGAATTCCAGGGGTACTACTGCCGCCCGCCGCTCGAAGAAGACGAGCTGCTGCGCTTCCTCGTCGAGGAACGCGCGCACCATTCGCGCGCTGCGGTGCGCTCGCTCGACGTCCCGGCGCTGCGCTAGGACCAGCGGCGCTGCTGCATGGTCTCCCTCTGCCTTGGGAGAGGGCCGGGGAGAGGATCCCCCTCAGTCCATGTGCAAGCCGCCGTTCACGTCCAGGATCTCCCCCGTGATGAACCCCGCGAGGGGAGAGGCGAGAAACCGGACGGCGTGCGCGAACTCCTCCGGCTCGCAGAACCTCCCGACCGGAATCTCCGTGAGCAGCTGCCGGCGCTGCGCCTCGGTCAACTGCTCGGTGACCATCGGCGTCTTCACGTAAGCCGCAGAGACGCCGTTCACGGTGACGCCGTGTTGCGCGGCCTCGCGCGCGAGCGAGAACGTGAGCGAGGTGAGGCCGCCCTTCGAGGCTGCATAGGCGGTGCCCGCGGTAAGCCCGCCGGTCTTGGCGGCGAGCGAGCAGACGTTGATGATGCGCCCCCAGCCGCGCTTCTTCATCGCCGGCAGCACCGCGCGCGCCCAGTAGAACGCTCCGTCGAGATTGACCGCGAGCACGCGGCGCCATTGCGCATCGTCCGTCGAATCGGACTTCTCGTCGGAAAGAACGCCGGCGTTGTTGACGAGGATGTCGACCGGGCCCAGCAGCTTCTCGACGTTCTGCAGCGCCGCCGCGACGGCCTTGGAATCGGCGACGTCGCAGGGAACGGCGAGAGTGGTGCCGCGCAGGAACCGCGTGAGGCCGTCCAGGCGCATCGCGTCGATGTCCACGAGCGCTACCTGCGCCCCGTCCTCCAGAAGCGCGCGCGCCACCGCGCTGCCCATCATTCCCGCGGCGCCCGTGACGACGGCCGTCTTTCCGGTTAGAACCATAATGGGGTCAGGTTACTTTTCCAAGTTCGCCCGCAACAAGTCATTCTACGGAAAAGTAACCTGACCCCATCATGGTCCTAGCGCTTCACGATCTGCATGGCGTTCAGCTTCTCCTGGGCCTCGATCATGGAGGCGACGAGCTTCTCGCCGAAGCCGAGCGCCACCGCCTGCTCGAAAGACGGGTGCACCGCCTCGCCGAGGAAGCTCGCGACGGGAAGCGACTCCGCGAGGTGCGTGTAGTAGCGCAGGTCCTTGGCGGCGTTGGCGATCGAGAACTTCATGCGCGTAAGGTCCCCGGCGATGGCACCCCCTCCCATCATCTGGAAGATCGGGGAGTTGAGCGCGCCCTGCGAGACGACCTCGAAGAGCTTGTCCAGCTTCACGCCCGCCTTGGCCGCCACCGCGAACGCTTCTCCGATGCTCGCCACGATGGTGAGCGCCATGAAGTTGTTGACGAGCTTCAAGGTATGGCCCGCACCCGGCGGCCCGACGTGGAAGATGTTCTCGCAATAGGCGGCGAAGACCGGCTTCAATCGCGCGAAGGTCGCCTCGTCCGCGCCCACCATGGTGTTGAGGCGGCCTTCCTCGGCCTCCTTGGGCGTGCGCGCGAGCGGCGCGTCGACGTAGGTCGTGCCTTTCGCCGCGAAGGCCTCGCGAATCTTCGCCGTGGAGCCGGGCTCCGCCGTCGACGTATCGACCACGGTGAGCCCCGCGCGCGCGGCCTCGAGGAGCCCGCCCGCGCGAAACACGTTGTCCTCGACTTGCGGCGAGCCGGTGACGCACAGGATCACGATGTCGC
>JBGOST010000219.1:0-5065 GCA_041476125.1 Usitatibacter sp.
AGCGTCTTGTGCGCGTGCTTGGCGTCCACCACCGTGACCACCGCGTCGAGCAGGTACTGGTCGTGGATGGCCTCGTCCATGAAGAACGTCTGCGCCACAGGTCCCGGGTTGGCCAACCCGGTAGTTTCAATAATGACGCGGTCGAACTTGAGCTTTCCCTGGCGGCGCTTCTTGCCCAGGTCTCCCAGGATGCGCACCAGGTCGCCCCTCACCGTGCAGCACAGGCAGCCGTTGTTCATCTCGACGATCTGCTCCTCCTTGTCCTTCACGAGGATCTCGTTGTCGATGCCGGTCTCGCCGAACTCGTTCTCGATCACCGCGATCTTCTCTCCGTGCTGCTCGGTGAGGATTCGGTTCAACAACGTCGTCTTCCCCGCGCCGAGGAAGCCGGTGAGGATGGTGACGGGAATCAGGTCCTTTTCGCTGGGCGCGCGTGCTGCCATGAACTACCTCTTCTTTTCGGGGACCTTGGCGCGGCGCGCGCGGGGATGCGCTGCGTCGTACACCTTGGCCAGGTGCTGGAAATCGAGGTGCGTGTACACCTGCGTGGAGGCGATGCTCGCGTGGCCCAGCATTTCCTGGACCGCCCTCAGGTCGCCCGAGGATTGCAGCACGTGCGATGCGAACGAGTGGCGCAGCATGTGCGGATGCACGTCGACCTCGAGCCCGGCGAGCGCCGCCCAGCGCTTGATGCGCCGCTGCACCTCGCGCGGCGTCAGGCGGGATCCGGCGCGCGTGACGAAGAGCGCGGCTTGCGCGGGGGCGGCGAGCTTCGCGCGCAACGGCAGCCAGGCCGCGAGCGCTTCGAGCGCCGGGCCGCCCACCGGCACGATGCGGGTCTTCGATCCCTTGCCGAGCACGCGAGCCTCCCCGGTGGCGGCGTCGATTGAGTCGAGATCGAGGCCGGTGAGCTCGGAGACGCGCAGCCCGCACGAATAGGCGAGCTCGAAAAGCGCGCGGTCGCGGTGCCCCAGGTCCGAGTCGTCGTCGAACGAGACGAGCCGCACCGCATCGTCGGGCGAGAGGACCTCGGGAAGGTGGCGCGGAGCCCGCGGCGCCTTCACTGCGCTGCACGGATTCGAGGCGATCTCGCGCTGGCGGGCGAGCCAGTCGAAGAACCCGCGCCAGCACGACAGGATGCGCGCAAGGGAGCGCGGCGCCTGCCCTTTGGAGTGCAGGGTCGCGATGAAGCGGCGGATGTCCTGCGCATCGAGGGAATCGAGCGCGCGGCCGCCGGCGAGCGCGGTGAGCAGCGCACCGTCGCGCGTGTAGGCGCTCAGGGTATGAGCTGCGAGCCGCCGGCCGGTCCGCAGATGGCGCAGGTAGCGATCGAGTGCGCTAGGCGTGCTCACGGACGGGGGTCACGAAGCGCCACAGCGAATGGCTCATCAGCTCGCCGATGCGCGCGAGGTAGAGCGTTCCCATCTCGGGATAGAAACGCTTCGGGTCCTCGGAGGCCAATGCCACCACGCCGAAGTTGAGGCCGTCGCGCGCAAGTGCGACGAGGGCGAAGGACTTGAGGTGCGCTGCCGCCTCGCCGAACCACGCCTGGCTCTCGTAGACCGCGTGGTGGCCGCAATACGGTGCGGTCATCTGCTCGACGAACTGGCGCATTTCGGAGGCCACCGCGGCGAACTCCTTGGTGTCGGGATTCTCCTCGGCGACGTTCCACAGGCGCACCGCGACGTGCGGCACGGCGAAATGGTCGAGCAGGTCGAGGTAGAGGGTGTCGAGCGCCGCGTCGAGGCTGGGCGCGTCCACCAGGCGGCAGGCGAGGCGATGCACCTTCTCGCCCACGGCGTCGTTTTCCTCGCCGAACTGGATCAGCTCGTGGAGCTTGTCCTCGAGGAGCTTCGCCTTCTCGCGCACCGCCACCAGCTGGCGCTCGCCGATCGACACCGCCCGGCCGCCGTGCGGATGGGGGATCTGGAGGTTCATCAGGATGTCGACGTGCTGCTCGAAGAATCCGGGGTTCTGCCTCAGGAATTCGGCCACTTGCTCGGCGGTCAGCAACGTTCTTCCTTCCCTAGAGGTCTATCTCGCCGTCGAAGACCGCGACGGCATCGCCCGTCATCATAACGGGCGCGCTATCCCCGGGCCAGCGAATCATCAGGTCCCCGCCCCGGGTGCTCACCCGGACCTCGGCATCGAGGAGGCCGCGGCGGATTCCCGCGACCACCGCGGCGCACGCCCCGGTGCCGCACGCGAGCGTCTCGCCCGCCCCGCGTTCCCAGACGCGCAGGCGCACATGGCCCCGCGAAAGCGGCTGCATGAATCCCGCGTTCACGCGCTGGGGAAACGCCGGATGGTTCTCGATCAGCGGCCCCTGGGTCGTGACCGGAGCCCGGTCCACGCTCTCGACTATTTGCACCGCGTGCGGGTTGCCCATCGAGAGCACGCTCACCTCTAGTGTCATCCCCGCCACCACCAGCGGGTAGACGAGGCGGATCTCGTCGGCGAGAAACGGCACTTCGCGCGGGTCGAAGCGCGGCTCGCCCATGTCGACCGTGACGCGACCCGAATCCTCGAGCGCGGGCGTGATGACGCCGTTCGCCGTTTCCACGCGGATGCGTTGCTTCGTGGTGAGCCCCTGGTCGAGGACGAAGCGCGCGAAACAGCGCGCCCCGTTGCCGCATTGCTCGACCTCGCCGCCGTCGGCGTTGTAGATGCGGTAGCGGAAGTCGTTCGCATCCGAGGCGGGCTTCTCGACGACGAGGATCTGGTCGCAGCCCACGCCGAAATGCCGATCCGCGATGGCGCGCACCTGTTCGCGCGAAAGCCGAACTTGCTGGCGCACGCCGTCGAAAACGACGAAGTCGTTTCCCTGGCCGTGCATCTTGGTGAACTTGAGCTTCATTTCGCGTCCCCCTTGTAGGGCGAGGGCTCCCCCGGCGGGCGCGTCTTGAAGCGCTTGTGCGCCCAGAAATACTGCTCGGGCATCTCGCGCACGCGCTCCTCGATGAAGGCGTTCATGGTGCGCACGTCCGCCTCGAGGTCTCCGGTGGGATAGTCCTTCCACCCGGGATAGCAGCGCGCCACGTAGCCGTCGCCCACCTGGCGCGTGACGACGGGAATCACCAGCGCTCCGGCGAGCTTCGCAAGGCGGGGGAGCGTGGTGATCGTGGCCGCGGGCACGCCGAAGAACGGGCTGAAGATCGCGTCCCGGCTGCCAAAGTCCATGTCCGGGAGGAAATAGAAGGGCTTGCCGCTCTTCACCACGCGGATCACCGAGCGCATCCCATCCTGCCGGCTCACCAGGTGCGGGTTGCCGAAACGCGTGCGCGCCTTGAGGAAGATGCGATCGAGCACGGGGTTTTTCTGCCGGCTGTAGATGCTCGCGGTTCCGGGGTATTCGTGCGCCACCTTGATGCCGCCCATGTTGAGGCCGATGAAATGCGGGGCGAAGACGATCACGGGGCGCCCCTCGGCCGCCTTGAAGTGCTCGAGTCCCTCGACCCGGATCAGGCGCAGCAGGTCATCCTCCGAGCCCCATACCATGACGCTCAGCTCGAGCGCGTTGCGCCCGAGCATCCGGAAGTGCCTGAGGCCGAGCTCGTGGCGCTCGCGCTCCGGCATCTCGGGAAAGCAAAGCGCGAGGTTGATGCGAGTCACGCGCCCGCGGCCGAAGCGATAGAGGATCGCCCCCAGCCCGGAGCCGATCGCGCCGATCCATTTGAGGGGCAGGAAATGCACGAGCCACAGGACGAAGACGCCCAGGTACGTTCCGAGACTCCGCAGCGCCTTCATGTCACGCCGCCTTTTCCGCGGCTTGGGGCGGCGGCGGTGCGCCCGCGGGGCGCTTGTAGCGCGCGTACCCCCACAGGTACTGCGCCGGGCATTCGCGAACGAGCTTCTCGACCGCCGCGTTCACGCGGCGCGCGGCTTCGCGCCGGTCCGAGGGCAGCGCGGCATCCAGTGGCACGAGGTGCAGGAGGAAGCCCTCGCCGCGCGGGCGCCGCTCGGCGTAGCAGAACACGATCGCCGCGTCGGACGCCTCCTGCAATCGCCCGATGAGCGTCATGGTGTACGCGGGCCGGCCGAAGAACTCGACCCATTCGCCTTCGCCCAGTCCCGGCACCTGGTCCGGAAGCATGACGGTGCAGCCGCCGGCGCGCAGGTGGCGCAGCAGCATGCGAACGCCGGCGAGCGTTGCCGGCGCGACGTCGGGGCGGTCGGGCGCGGCACCGCGGTTGCGTCCCTCGCGAAGCATCCGGTCGAGCCAGGCGAGCTTGTGCGGCCGGTACATCGCCATCATCGGCACGCGCGACCAGACAAAGCGCCCGGCAACGTCGTAGCCGCCCAGGTGCGGCGTCACGAAGATGATGGGACGGCCTCCCGCGCGCACCTTCTCCACCGCTTCCCAGCCGCCAATGTCGCGCACCTGCGCGACGACTTCGCCCAGCGGGCGGAACAACGTCCAGATGAGCTCGGTCGCACTCTTCCCGATCTCGGCCGCGTTCTCCCAGGCGAGGCGCCGAACGTCGTCGGGGGAGGGGCAGATGCCGCTCGCGGCGAGGTTTTCGAGCACGCGCTTGCGATAACGGGGCGAAAAGGCGTAGACGAGGCGGCCGAGGAAAGCGCCGATCGCGTGGTTCGCGCCAAGCGGCAGAAGGGCGAGCGGGCGAAGGAGGAGTCTCAAGGGGGCCGGCTGGAGCGCGGTCTTTGCTAAAATGACCCGCTGTGCGACTGTGGGGTGACCCGATGAAAAGCGAATTCCTGTTTACTTCCGAGTCGGTATCCGAAGGACATCCGGACAAGGTGTCCGACCAGATTTCCGATTCGGTTCTCGACGCCATTCTAGCCCAGGACCCGAAGAGCCGGGTCGCGGCCGAGACGCTGTGCAGCACCGGCCTGGTGGTGATGGCGGGCGAGATCACCACGCACGCGCACGTCGACTACATCCAGGTCGCGCGCGATGCGATCAAGCGCATCGGCTACGACAATACCGATTACGGCATCGACCACAAGGGCTGCGCGGTGATGGTCTGCTACGGCCAGCAGAGCCCCGACATCGCGCAGGGCGTCGATCACGCGCAGGACGATCCACTCAACCAGGGCGCGGGCG
>JBGOST010000220.1:0-5061 GCA_041476125.1 Usitatibacter sp.
ATCATGCACAAACCGAAGAAGGTGGCTCTGGCCTACTCGGGGGGCCTGGATACTTCCGTCATCATCCCGTGGCTCCGCGAGAACTACGGTTGCGAAGTGGTGGCCGTCTGCGGCGACATCGGCCAGGGAGAGGAGCTGGAGCCCGCGCGCGCCAAGGCGAAGCAGATGGGCGTGAAGAAGATCTTCGTCGAGGACCTGCGCGAGGAATTCGTGCGCGACTTCGTCTTCCCGATGTTTCGCGCCAACGCCCTCTACGAGGGCGAATACCTCCTCGGGACTTCGATCGCGCGCCCGCTGATCGCCAAGCAGCTGGTCGAGATCGCGAGGAAGACCGGGGCGGACGCCATCTCCCACGGCGCAACCGGCAAGGGCAACGACCAGGTGCGCTTCGAGCTCACCGCGTACGCGCTGATGCCCGAGGTGAAGATCATCGCGCCCTGGCGCGAATGGGACCTCACCTCGCGTGCCACGCTGCTCAGGTACGCGGAGAAGCACGGCATACCCGTCGACTTCAAGAAGAAGAAGGGCCAGGGCGCTCCCTATTCGATGGACGCCAACCTGCTCCACATCTCCTACGAATCCGGGATCCTCGAGGATCCGGACTTCGAGCCCGACGAGTCGATGTGGCGCATCACGGTGTCGCCCGAAAAGGCGCCGGGAAAGCCCGAGCACGTCGAGCTCGAATACCAGCGCGGCGACATCGTCGCGGTCAACGGCGCGAAGATGACGCCGGCGCAGGTGCTGACCGAATTGAACCGCCTCGGCGGCAAGCACGGCGTGGGCCGCCTCGACCTCGTGGAGAACCGCTACGTCGGCATGAAGTCGCGCGGCTGCTACGAGACCCCCGGGGGCACCATCATGCTCAAGGCCCACCGCGCCATGGAATCGCTCACGCTCGACCGCGAGGTGGTGGCGCTCAAGGACGACCTGATGCCGCGCTACGCGCGCATGGTCTACAACGGCTACTGGTTCAGCCCCGAGCGCAGCCTTCTGCAGGGCCTCATCGACGCCTCGCAGGAGCACGTGAACGGCCGCGTGCGCGTGAAACTCTACAAGGGAACGGTGCTCACCACGGGGAGAGCCTCGAAGGACTCGCTCTTCGACCAGACGATCGCCACCATGGAGGAGGACCGCGGCGCCTACCACCAGGCCGACGCCGCGGGGTCCATCAAGTTGAACGCCCTGCGCCTGCGCATCGCCGCGCGGCGCGGCCGGAAGAACTGAGGGAGAAGGCAATGCCGTCATTCGACATCGTGTGCGAGGCCAACGCCGTGGAAGTGAAGAACGCGGTGGAAACGGCCAACAAGGAGATCGCCAACCGCTTCGACTTCAAGGGGTCGGATGCCCGCATCGAGTTGAAGGAGAAGGAGCACGAGCTCACCGCCTTCGCCGACAGCGAGTTCAAGCTGCAGCAGGTGCGCGATGTCCTGATGGCGAAGTTCGCCAAGCGCGGCGTGGATGTGCGTTTCATCGTGCTCTCCGATCCCGAGAAGATCGGCGGCGACAAGATGAAGCAGAAGATGGTCGTGAAGAACGGAGTGGAGCAGGAGCTCGCCAAGCGCATCGTGAAGATGTTCAAGGACCAGAAGCTCAAGGTCACCGCTTCGATCCAGGCAGATGTGGTGCGCGTGAGCGGCGCCAAGAAGGACACGCTCCAGGAGGCAATACAAGCAGTTCGCAAGGGCGTGACCGAAGTGCCGCTGTCGTACCAGAACTTCCGCGACTAGAAGGGGCTCGCGTGGCCGCGATCGTCCACTCCTCGGGCTTCGGCATCGCCGAGGCGCTCGACGCGGAGGCGGTCGAGGCGTGCCGGCGGCTCTTCGTGGAGTACCAGCAAGGCCTCGGCGTGAGCCTGTGCTTCCAGGGCTTCGACCAGGAGCTCGCTTCGTTGCCCGGCGATTACGCGCGTCCGCGCGGCCGCCTGCTGCTCGCGCGCATCTCCGGCGAGCCGGCGGGCTGCGTGGCGCTGCGGCCTCTCGCCGACGGTGCGGCCGAGATCAAGCGGCTCTACGTGCGCGCTGCGTTTCGCGGCATGGGAATCGGCCGCACGCTCGCCGAGTGCGTGATCGATGAGGCGCGTTCGCTGGGTTATCGCGCGCTCAAGCTCGACACGCTTCCCGCGATGAACGAAGCGCAGCG
Source organism: Usitatibacter sp. (assembly GCA_041476125.1). GTDB lineage: Bacteria > Pseudomonadota > Gammaproteobacteria > Burkholderiales > Usitatibacteraceae > Usitatibacter. Next base: position 2,140 of record JBGOST010000220.1, read on the forward strand.
CCTGTATGCCGAGCTGGGCTTCGTCGACACCGCGCCGTACAACGACAACCCGGTGGACGGCGTGCGCTTTCTCGCGCTCGACCTCGCCGGGCGCCCCGCGCCTATTTCCTGAGCTTCTCCACCCAGCGCGTGTAGAGGCGCTCCGCGGCGCTGCTCAACGCCGGCAGGCGTTGCGGCATCTGCGCCTGGATCTCCTCCACGCGTTGCACCGCGGGGCTGCGCAGGTTGGCCGCGATCTCGGCCGCGCCGCTCGCGATCCAGCTGGCGATCATCTCCGGGGTCATCTCGACGTGGCACTGCAGGCCGAGGTGGCGATCTTCGACGACGTACGCCTGGTTGGGGCAGTGCTCCGCGGTGAGGATGCGCTCGCCTCCCGGCGGGATGGCGAAGGTCTCGCCGTGCCACTGGAACGTCACGAACTCGGCGAGGTCCTCGCCGAGCCAGCGGCGCGCGAGCGCTGTGTCCTCGCGGCGCACGCGGTTCCATCCGATCTCCTTTACCGGGTTGCGCTTCACTTCGCCTCCGAGCGCCTTGGCGAGCATCTGCCCGCCGAGGCAGTGCCCGATGACCGGCACGCCGCGATCGACGGCGTCGCGCATGAGATCCAGCACGGGAAGGGTCCACTCGAGGTCGTCGTTGGCGCTCATCGGCCCGCCCATGAATCCGAGCCCGGAATACTCCGCGCTCGAGGCGGGAACGCTCTCGCCCTCGTCGAGCTTGACGAGCTTCCAGGGGATGCGGCGCGCGTCGAGGAATGTGGCAAAATGACCCGGCCCCTCGGTGTCCGAGTAACGAAATACGGCGACCGGTTTCGCAGCGCTCATCGATGAAGAATCGTGGATTGATCCTGGCGGCCGCTCTCGCGTGCACGGGTGCTTGCGCCGTCGACGTGAACGTGATCGGCCTTTTCCCCGGCAAGGCGGTGATCACGGTGAACCGCGGGGCGCCGCGCACGCTTTCGGTGGGAGACAAGACCGCCGAGGGCGTGGTCCTCATCTCCACCGATTCGAAGGGCGCGATCTTCGAGATCGACGGCAAGCGCGAGACCCTCGAGATGGGCCAGCACTTCGAGTCCGCCGCGCAAACGGGCGCTCGCCAGAGCGTGACCCTGGGACCCGACGAGCGCGGCCACTACATCGTCGACGGGATGATCAATGGCGGCTACATGCGTTTCATCGTCGATACCGGGGCCACCACGATCTCGATGACGGCCGCGGATGCGACACGGCTGGGCATCGACTACCGCAGAGGCCGGCCGGGGCAGTCCGTGGTGGCCGACGGGCGTCGCATGGCCGTTTACCGCGTGACTCTGGACAGCGTGACCATCGGCGACATCACCATCTTCAACGTCGAGGCCTCGGTGAGCGAGTCCGTGGGCATCGGCGGCGCGCTGCTCGGCAACAGCTTCTTGAACCGGGTGGAAATGCGGCGCGAGGGACAGAATCTCACCCTGACGAAGCGCTACTAGCCGCGCTAGGCTCCCATGCCCTTGGCGATCATCGCGTACGCCGAGTGGTTGTGGATCGACTCGAAGTTCTCCGATTCCACGACGTAGCCCTCGATGCGGCGGTCGGCATTCAGCCGGGCGGCGATGTCGCGCACCATGTCCTCGACGAACTTCGGGTTGTCGTAGGCGTTCTCGGTCACGAACTTCTCGTCGGGGCGCTTGAGCAGGCCGTAGAGCTGGCACGAGGCCTGGTTCTCGGCGATGTCGATGAGCTCCTCGATCCAGACGAAGGCGTTGATGCGCGCGGCGATCGTCACGTGCGAGCGCTGGTTGTGCGCCCCGCGCTCGGAGATCTTCTTCGAGCACGGGCACAGGCTCGTCACCGGAACCAGCACTTTCAGCGTGAAGGACTCGCGGCCGGCCGCGATCTCGCCGACGAACGTGACCTCGTAGTCCATCAGGCTCCGGACCCCGGAGATGGGCGCCTTCTTCGACACGAAGTACGGAAAGGCCATCTCGATGTGGCCGGTCTCGGCCTCGAGCTTCTTCACCATCTCGCGCAGCATCGCGCGGAAGGTGTCCGGGGAGATCTCGCGCTCGTGCGAAGTCAGGATCTCGACGAAGCGCGACATGTGCGTGCCCTTGAAAAGATGCGGCAGCCCGACGTACATGTTGAACAGCGCCACCGTGTGCTGGATGCCGCCGTCGCGCTCCTGGATGCGCGCCGGGTGGCGGATTGATTTGATGCCGACTCGATCGATAGCCAGCCGGCGGGTGTCCGGCGTGGCCTGCACGTCGGGAATGGGGAGGCGGGCGTCGCGCTGATTCATGAATGAATTATAAGGCCTTCACGGCCTCACGGCAGCCGGCCCGCCATGAGGAGGCGGTTGATCACGAGGTGGACCGGCACCCAGAGGACGATGTCGTCGAACTCGTTGCCCGCCGCGAGCGAGTTTTCGCGGTGCACGAATACTCCGGTGCCGGCGAGATTGCGCGCCTCGTCGCTGCCCGCGCTCGGTGCGGCGCCCGCGTTGGGGCCGAGGGAGAGGAGCACCACCGCCGCACGCCGCGTGAGTTGGTTCGCGGCCGGGCCGCAGCTCGCGGCGGTGGCCGCCTGCGCGGTGGAGCAGATGATGAGGAAGTGGGATGCCGCGCCCAGCCCGGCGAGCGTGGCCATCTGCATGCCGTTCGCGCGCGTGAGCGGATTCGCCACGCCGTTCACCGCGCCGCCGAATACCGCGTAGCGAATGCGGTTGCGCTCGCCCGGCCAGGCGTCGCGCGCGAACCCCGCGGAATCCAGGCGCGCGAGCCCGAGGGAGGCCGCGGGCAGGAAGCCGTCGAAGAAACTCGCGCATTGCCCGTTGCTCGCATCCCCGCCGGCAGCGAAGCTCTCGAGCCCGTTGCTCCCTTCCGAGGCGGGGCAGGGCAGCCGGGCGTGCGCGGCCACGAAGCCGAGCAGGGCCTCCTTCGCATCC
>JBGOST010000221.1:0-5009 GCA_041476125.1 Usitatibacter sp.
AAGCCTCGAGGCCGCTCGCGCAGAGTCGGTTGAGCGTGACGCCCGGCACCTGCTCGGGCAATCCCGCCAGGAGGAGCGCCATGCGCGCGACGTTGCGGTTGTCCTCGCCCGCCTGGTTGGCGCAGCCGTAGATCACGTCATCCAAGGCGCCCCAGTCGACGCTCGCATTGCGCTTCATGAGCTCGGCGATGGGAAGCGCGCCGAGATCGTCGGCGCGAATCGAGGCGAGCGCCCCGCCGTAGCGGCCGAAAGGCGTCCGGATGGCGTCGCAGATGAAGGCCTCAGGCATCCTGGCTCAGCTCCGCCGCGGCGCGGCGCAGCTCGGGAAGGAAGGTGGACTGGAATTCTGCCAGCGGCAGCAACGAGGCGTGCGTGCTGGTATTCATCGCGGCGATGACCCTGCCGCGCGTGTCGGTGATCGGCACGGCGATGGAGCGCAGCCCGATCTCGAGCTCCTGGTCGACGATCGAGAACCCGTCGCTACGCGTCGCCTCGATGGCGGCGCGCAGCTTTTCCTTGATGGTGATCGTGTACTGCGTGTGGCGCATGGGCCGAAGCGTTGCGAGGTAGGCCTTGAGCTCCTCGGACGGCAGGCCGGCGAGCAGCACGCGTCCCAGCGACGTGCAATAGGCCGGAAGCCGGCTGCCGACGCCCAAGTCCACCGACATGATGCGGCGGCTCGCCCTGGAGCGGGCCACATAGGAAATCTCATGGTCCTCGAGGACCGCGAGCGAGCTCGACTCGTGCAGCCGCCGGCTCAAGGCATCGAGCACCGGCTGCCCCAGGGTGACCAGCGGAATCGACGACAGGTAGGCGTAGCCCAGGCGCAGCACCTTCGGCCGCAGCATGTAGGTGCGCCGCTCGGGATCGTGGCCGACGTAACCCAGCCGCTCGAGGGTCAGCAGGCACCGGCGCACCGCTGCCCGGGGGATGTCGGTCTTGATGCTGAGCTGCGAGATCGACTGGCTGGGCCGCTGCTGGGAGAACGCGGTGATGACCGCCAGCCCGCGCGCGAGCGAAGTATTGAAATCCGGGGCCCTGACCATAAGTGGCCAGAGTGTGCGATAACCGCACACTCTGTCAATGATCGCCCTTGACGCTGCTGTACCCCGCGTTCATGCTTCGGTCCATATAGAAGAAAAGAACGGCTCAAGGAGATTTGCGTTTGAGGAGAACCGTTTTCGCGGCGCTGGCGCTGGTCCTGGGCTCGCCGGCCATCGCGCAGGAGCCCGTCAAGGTCGGGGTCATCGCCCCGTTTTCCGGCGTCGCCGCCGATTACGGCAAGCAGATGGAAGGCGGGATCAAGGCCTTCTTCAAGATCCACGGCGATACCTTCGCCGGCCGCAAGATCGTGGTGATCGTGCGCGACACCACCGGCCCCAATCCCGAGATCGCCAAGCGCCACGCCCAGGAGCTGGTGACGCGCGACAAGGTCGATTTCCTGGCGGGCTTCGGATTCACCCCCGAGGCGCTCGCCGTCGCTCCCATCGCGACCGAGGCGAAGAAGCCGATGGTCGTGATGAACGCGGCCTCCTCCGTCGTCACGACCCGCTCGCCCTACATCGCGCGCTTCTCGATGGCCCTGCCGCAGGTTTCCGCGCCGATGGCGACGTGGGCCGCGCGCAACGGCATCAAGAAGGTGTACACGCTGGTGGCGGACTTCGCCCCCGGGATCGATTCCGAAGTGGCATTCAAGACGGCTTTTACCGCCGCGGGGGGACAGATCGTCGACTCGGTGCGCGTGCCGCTTCGCAACCCCGATTTCGCGCCTTTCGTGCAGCGCATCAAGGACGCCAAGCCCGAGGCGGTGTTCATGTTCGTGCCGGCGGGCGAGCAGAGCATCGCGTTCATGAAGGCGTTCGAGGAGCGCGGGCTCGCCAAAGAGGGCATCAAGCTGATCGCCACGGGAGACCTCACAGACGACGACGTGCTCAACGCGATGGGCGACCCGGTGCTGGGCGTCATCACCAGCCACCACTATTCCGCGGCCCACGACTCGCCCGAGAACAAGGCGTTTCTCAAGGCATGGGGCGAAGTGAACAAGGAGCTCAAGCGGCCCAATTTCATGGGGGTGGGCGGCTACGACGGCATGGCGGCGATCGCCGAAGTGGTGAAGAAACTCGGCAACAACATCGATCCCGACAAGGCGATGGAGATCCTGAAGAACATGAAGATGATGAGCCCCCGCGGGCCCATCTCCATCGACCCGGCCACACGCGACATCGTGCAAACGGTGTACATTCGCCGGGTGCAGAGGGTCGGAGGCGAGCTCTACAATGTGGAATTCGACAAGTTCAACGAGGTGAAGGATCCCGGGAAGTAAACGCACCGAGAGAGGAACAAGAAGATGAAGCCCAGAATCGTCCTGCTTGCCGCCAGCGCCCTCGCGTGCGCTTCCGCCCATGCCGAATCCGTGGTGGAGATGTATGGAACGGGGTTTCCCTTCCTGGAGAGCGTGAAGACCAGCGGTGCCAGCACGGCTCCGGCCGCCGCGGACCGCCCGAACCAGAACTCCGCGGCGCTCTATACGGGTGTCAACGACCCCAGAAGGTCGCGCATATCGGTGGGCACTTCGGCCCTGGGCTTCCGCGGCACCGAGGATCTCTCGCCGACGCTGAAGGTCGTCTGGCAGCTGGAGAGCGGCTTCCAGATCGACCAGAACACGGGCCCCGGCCTGGGCGCGCGCGATTCCAAGGTAGGCCTGCGGCACCGCACTTGGGGCGAGGTCTTTCTCGGTCAGTGGGATACTCCCTACAAGTACGTCTCTCTGCCCGTCAACCCGTTGCGCGGGGGTTACGTTTTCGACCGCACGGCGATCACGGGCAACCCGGGGTTCCAGGTGCCCAACACCACCACGCAATCTGGGCGCATAGGCGGCAAGGCCGATGCTGCGTTCGACAAGCGGGTGGGCAACTCAATCCAGTACTGGTCGCCCACCATGGGCGGGTTCAGCTTCCGCGTCGACCACGCGGTAAATGAAAGCAAGGGACCGGCCGTGGCCGGCGGGCCCAACATCTCGCCGACCATCACAGGCGCGTCGGTGAGTTACGACAGGGGGCAGCTCAGCCTGCGCTACGGCTACGAGCAGCACGAGGACTACTTCGGCATGGCGCAGCTCGGCGGCTCGGCGGGCGGCACCGCGACCAATTCCTCCTCCAAGGATCGCGGCCACAAGTTCGTGGTCCTCTGGCGCATCGGCAGCACGCGCCTCACGGGTCTGGTCGAGCGGCTCGACTACAAAGCCCAGGACAGCGTCGCCGGCGCCGTGAACGGCTACAAGCGCACGGCGTTCTACGGTGTCGTCGAGCAGCGTTTCGGCGACAAGAACAGCGTTTGGGTTTCCTACGGCCGGGCCGCGGACGGCTCGTGCACCCGCGTGGGCGGGGCCGCCTGCTCGACCCACGCGCTCGGGGCCGATTACATGACCCTCGGCTACATCTACCGCTTCTCCAAGCGCACCGAAGGCTTCATCGCATACTACCGCCTCACCAACAAGGAGAACGCCACCTACTCGCCGGGACCGGTGGTGGGTGGGCCCATCGCCCCCGGGGCCGATACCGTCGGAGCGGGCGTGGGCATGATCCACTTCTTCTGAGCAGACTCGCCCCGGCCTGGCCGGGAGCGACGACGAGGGAAAAACCCGGGCCCGTCCCGGGTTTTTTCATTCGGAGGCGACAGTGCCGTGGGCCCTGGCGGTGCGGGATTGGAGGTCGCGCAGCGTTTCCAGTTCGTCCTGCGTCGGCGGCATCGTGTTGACGACCGTGCCGGCCACCTTGAGGTCCCAGCCGGTCGAGGCTTTCGCCTGCTCCACCGTGATGCCCGGGTGAATCGCGACAAGCGTGAGCTCGCGCGTCACCGGGTCGGGCGCCAGCACGCCCAGGTCCGTGATCACCGCGGTGGGACCCGCGCCGCGAGCCCCCGACCTGGCGCGGGATTCGCCGCCGTCGAGGTGCCCGACGGACGTCATGAAGTCGAGCTTCGGCACGAAGCTGCGCCGGGTCTGCTTGATGATGATCCAGACTTCCTTCGCGTTCGAGGCGATCTCGGGCGCGCCTCCCGCACCGGGCAGGCGGACCTTGGGCTTCGCGTAGTCCCCGCCGATCACCGTGGTGTTGATGTTGCCGAACTTGTCGATTTGCGCCGCGCCGAGGAAGCCCACGTCGACGCGCCCGCCCTGCAGCCAGTAGCGGAAGATTTCCGGAATCGACACGACGGTGTCGGCGTGCTCCGCGAGCTCGCCATCACCGATCGACAGGGGCAGGATGTCGGGCTTCGCGCCGATCGTTCCCGACTCGTAGATGAGCACCACTTCGGGCGCATGCGTAAGGCGCGCGAGGTTGGCGGCGGCCGATGGCATGCCGATGCCCACGAAGCAGACGGTGCCGTTCTTCAGCCGGCGCGCGGCCTCGATCGTCATGATCTCGTTGGCCTCGTAGTTCATCGCAGGATCCCCGCCGACTCCATGAACTGCGCGTGGTCGCGCGTGCCCAGCACGTGGCGCTTCATCCAGGCGAGGAACGCGTCGCGGTCGCGCGAGATCGGATCCCAGGCCTTGCAGAAGGCGTTGTCGCGGCCGTAGTAGCCGTGCGCATAGCTCGGATGCGCCCCATAGGGGACCTCGCAGACCGCCGCGAGCACCCAATGCGGCAGGTAGCACGCGTTCTTCGGCGCCTGCAGGTCTTCGACGATCTCTTCCACCGTCACGATCGCGGCCTTCGCCGAGAGCACCGCCTCCTTCTGGATGCCGATGATCCCGGTGATGAGCACGTTGCCCTTGCGATCCGCCTTCTGCGCGTGGATCACCGTCACGTCGGGGTTGATCGCCGGGGTCGCCGCGAGCTTTTCCCCGGTGAAGGGACACGTGATGGAGCGGATGTTGGGATTGCGCTTCGGCAGGTCGGAGCCGACGTAGCCGCGCAAGACCGAGAAGGGCAGGCCCGAGGCGCCCGCCTGGTAGCGCCCCGCCATGTCGGCGTGGCTGTGCTCCTCGATCGCGAGCGGATGCGGCC
>JBGOST010000222.1:0-5009 GCA_041476125.1 Usitatibacter sp.
CGCCGCCTGCGAAGCGTAGAACGAGCCCGGGTGCTTGGCGATGAGCGGCTGCGCGACGTCCTCGATCTTCTTCGCGCTCGCGGCCGCGTCCGCCGCCTGGGCCTTCGCCGGATCGGGATCCTTCTTCGCCGCCTCGGCCACGGGCTTGAACATCGCCGCGGCGTCTTCGGCCTGGCGCGCGCTCCACCAGATCCAGCCGCGATACCCCCCGAACGCGAGGATCGCCGCCGCGATCGCGGCGAACACGTACCAGCGATTGTCTTCCCACCAGGCCTTGAGCTCGGCGATGCGTTCCTGCTCTTCGAAATCGTAGGATCCGGACATGGGGTTCTCTTACTCCAATAGTTGAATGGCGGCCTGCAAGTCGACCGTCTGCTGCTCTCCGCCGCGCAGGGGCTTCACCGTCACCTGCCCCGAGGCGGCTTCGCTGTCGCCGATGATCACCGCGAAGCGCGCCCCGCTCGCGTCGGCCTTCTTCATCTGCGACTTGAAGCTGCCGCCCGCGCCCAGCACCACGTCAAGCCCCGCATCGCGCAGCTGCTCCGCGACCTTCCACGCCTGCAGCTCCGCTTCCTCGCCGGCGTGCACCACGAACGCGTCGGGCTCGAACACCGCGACGACATCCGCCGCCTGGAGCGCCAGCAGCACCCGCTCGATTCCCATCGCGAAGCCGCACGCGGGCGTGGGCTTGCCGCCTACCTGCGCGAAAAGCGCGTCGTAGCGCCCGCCGCCGGCGATCGTCGATTGCGCGCCGATGGCGGGCGAGACGAACTCGAAGACGGTGCGATTGTAGTAGTCCAGGCCGCGCACCAGGCGGGGATTCACCTTGAAGGCGAGGCCGGCGCGCTCGAGCATCACCTTGAACGCCTCGAAATGGTCGGCCGCCGCGTCTCCGAGATGGTCGAGGAGCCGCGGCGCGCCCTCGATCATCTTCTGCATGGCAGGGTTCTTCGAGTCGAGGATGCGCAGCGGGTTGGTGTGCAGGCGGCGCCGGGCGTCCTCGTCGAGCGCTCCGGCGTGCTTCTCGAAGTACGCGATGAGCCTCTCGCGATGCGCCTTGCGGTCCGGCGCGTCGGCGATGGAGTTCACGTGCAGCTCGACGTCGGGAATGCCGAGGTTCTTCCACAGCCGCGCGAGCAGCACGATCTGCTCGGCGTCGACGTCGGGGCCCTCGAATCCGAGCGCCTCGACGTCGAACTGGTGGAACTGGCGGTAGCGTCCCTTCTGCGGGCGCTCGTAGCGGAACATCGGGCCCGCCGTCCACACGCGCATCGGGCCGTTGTAGAGGAAGTTGTGCTCGATCGCCGCGCGCACGATGCCCGCGGTCGCCTCGGGCCGCAGCGCCAGGCTCTCGGCGTTGCGGTCGTCGAAGACGTACATCTCCTTCTCGACGATGTCGGTGACCTCACCCAGCCCGCGCACGAAGAGCGGCGTGGGCTCGACGATCGGAGTGCGGATGTTGCGATAGCCGTACTGCTCGAAGACGGCGCGGGTGGCGTCCTCGAGCTTCTGCCAAAGCGGCGCGGCATCCGGCAGTACGTCCTCCATGCCGCGGATGGCCTGGATTTTCGTGCTCATGTCGTTCGAATCGGAATGTCTTTCAGGCGCGAGACGCGAGGCGCTACACGCGAGGGGTCGTAATGCGATCTCACGTACTCCTCGACGATGGCCTGAAATTCCTCGGCAATGTGTTCGCCCTTGAGGGTTACGGTTTTCTGTCCGTCCACGTAGACCGGGGCTACGGGCTTTTCACCCGATCCCGGCAGCGAAATGCCGATGTTGGCGAGCTTCGACTCGCCCGGGCCGTTCACCACGCATCCCATCACCGCGACGTGCATCTCCTCCACGCCCGGGTACCGGGCTCTCCAGATCGGCATCTGCTCGCGCAGGTAGGTCTGGATCTTGTCGGCGAGCTCCTGGAAGAAGGTGCTCGTGGTGCGCCCGCAACCGGGGCACGCGGACACCATCGGCGTGAACGAGCGCAGCCCCATCGTCTGCAGGATCTCCTGCGCGACGATCACCTCCTGGGTGCGGTCTCCGCCGGGGGCGGGTGTCAGCGACACACGGATCGTGTCGCCGATGCCCTCCTGGAGCAGCACCCCCATCGCCGCCGTGGAGGCGACGATGCCCTTCGATCCCATGCCCGCTTCGGTGAGGCCCAGGTGCAGCGCGTAATCGCAGCGCGCGGCGAGCGCGCGGTAGACGCCGATCAGGTCCTGCACCGCGGAGACCTTGCACGAGAGCACGATGCGATCGGCGGCGAGCCCGATCTCCTGCGCTTTCGCCGCGCTCTCGAGCGCCGAGGCGATGAGCGCTTCGCGCATCACCGCGTCGGCTTCCCGCGGCTCCACGCGCTTCGCGTTCTCGTCCATCATCCGCGCCAGCAGCTCCGGGTCGAGCGAGCCCCAGTTGACTCCGATGCGCACCGGCTTCGCGTGCTCGATCGCCTTCTCGATCATGGTCGAGAACTGCTCGTCGCGCTTGGAGCCGTGGCCGACGTTGCCCGGATTGATGCGGTACTTGTCGAGCGCCGCGGCGCAATCCGGAACCTGCGCGAGGAGCTTGTGGCCGTTGAAGTGGAAGTCGCCCACCAGCGGGACCGCCACGCCCATCGACTCGAGCATGCGGCGGATCACCGGCACCTGGCGCGCCGCCTCGATCGTGTTCACGGTGATGCGCACGATCTCCGAGCCGGCGCGCGCGAGTGCGGCGACCTGCTCGGCGGTGGCGCGCGCGTCCTCGGTGTCGGTGTTGGTCATCGACTGCACGAGGATGGGGGCGGTGCCGCCGATGATCTTGTCGGCGACCCGGACCGGGCGCGAAATGCGGCGTGGGGACATATGGAGTGTTACTCGACGGTGAAGCGCGCGACGGCGACTTTGGTGTGCGGCTCGAGGTCGAACTCGTGGTCGTTGTAGAAGAACTGGACCTCGGGCGCGTTGCCGACGATGACGTTGAACGGCGGCTTGCCCGACACCTCGGTCTCGCTTCCCGGCTGGTTCAACTTCGAAAGCAGCAGCTTGCCCTTGGCATCGCGAATCTCGACCCACGAGGCGCCCTTGAAGCGGAACTTGAGCGTGCTGCCCTCGCCCGCGACCTTGACGGCCTCGGGTTTCTTCGCCTCCGCGGGCTTCTTCGCCTCCGCGACGGCTTTGGGGGGCTCGGCCTTCTTCGCCTCCACCTTCGCTTCGACCTTAGGCGCGAGAGGAGCGCTCGGGGCCGGCGCCATCACGATCGCATCGGCCTGCGAGGGTTGCGGGGCGCCCACCTGCGGGACGCTCGCCGCGGCGGGAGCCGGCAACTGCTTGCGCGCTGCCGCGCCCGGCGGCGTGGGGCGGATGAATAGCCACCAGTACATCGCCGCGAACGCGATGACGACCGCGACCACGGCCAGGGTCGCCGCCTTCACGTATGGGCTCTGCAGGCGCTCTCCGAGGGGATCGAACCGGATGTTGTATGTCGGAACCACGATGCCCGGCTTCTTGTCGCCCGGCGCGTCTCCGGAAAGCAGGCCCAGGACGGAATCGGCGGGAACGCCCAGCACCTTCGCGTAGTTGCGCACGAAGCCGCGCAGGAACGTGCCGTGCGGCAGCCGCGAGTAATCCCCGGTCTCGATCGCCTCGATCTGGTAGGCGCTCATGTGCAGCCGCTGCGCCACGTCGGCGCGCGACCACCCCTGGCGCTCGCGTTCCGCCGCGAGGGTCTGCCCGAGGGAACGGGGCGCGGGGGATTCGGCGTTGTCGGCGTTGTCGGCCACGGATTCCACGGCAAGCTAGGGGCGCTTTTCGAGGAGCTCCTGAGCCTGCGGCGCGTCGGGAAAGCGGCGCCGCAGCTGCTGCAGAAAGCTCTGTTCGGCCGAGCTGTCGCTGTTGGCGCGGGCGATCTTCACCCCGATCACCAGCGACTCGAGGTTCGGCGTCGCAACGAGGCGCATGTAGCGCAACAGGTAGATCTCGGCATCCTTCATCTGGCCGCGCTCGAAATTGAGGACCGAGAGGTTGAAGAGCGCGCCGATCATGTCGGGCCGGATCAGCACCGCGCGGCGCAGGTGCTGCTCCGCCTCGTCGTTGCGTCCCATGCGGCGCAGGCAAAGCCCCGCCGAAAGGTACGCCTTCTCCGGCGAGCTGTACTGCGAGTCCTGGGCGGCGCGCTGCATGAGCTCCAGGCCGCGCTTCGGATCGTCGCGCAGGCACAGGAACCAGCCGAAGTTGTTCAAGACGTCGGGATTGTTGGGCGACATGCGCAGCGCCTGGTTGAACGCATCGCGCGCCGGGCCATCCTCGCGCAGCTCCATGAAGACGAGCGCCTGCATGTTGTACGCGGGAACGTAGCTCGGGTCGTACTTGATGGCGAGGCGCGTCTCGGCGAGTGCCACGGTGAAGTTGCCGCGCTGGTAGTACTCGCCCGCGACGGCCGCGTGCGCTTCGGCCTGGCGGCGCGCCTCCACGACGCCCCCGTCGGTGACCGGCCTCGATTCGGTCGTGCTCTGCGAGCTGCACGCCGCGGCGAGCACCAGGAGAAGGGCGGAAGGCAAACGCATCAGGTCCTCGCGGATCGGTGGATGTGGACGGGCTTCGCCTTCATGCGGTTCACGACCTGCCCCGCGAGCTGGCCGCACGCCGCGTCGATGTCGTCGCCGCGCGTCCTGCGGATGGTCGCGACATAGCCCGCATCGAGGAGGATGCGCTGGAAGCGCTTCACGCGGTCCATCGCGGTGCGCTTGAACCCCGAATCGGGAAACGGGTTGAAGGGAATCAGGTTCACCTTGCTGGGAATGGTCGCGAGCAGCTTCGCCAGCTCCCTCGCGTGGTCGGGCGCGTCGTTCACGCCCTCGAGCATCACGTACTCGAAGGTGATGAAGTCGCGCGGCGCCACCTCGAGGTAATCGCGGCATGCCTCGAGGAGCTTGGCGATCGGATAGGCGTCGTTCACCGGCATGATGCGGCTGCGGATTTCGTCGTTGGGCGCGTGCAGGCTGACCGCGAGCGCCACCGGCAGCGCGTCCTTCA
>JBGOST010000223.1:0-4993 GCA_041476125.1 Usitatibacter sp.
CACGAGCCTCACGCGCACGCGCCAGCTGCTGCTCATCACCGGCCCGAACATGGGCGGCAAGTCCACGTACATGCGCCAGGTCGCGCAGATCGCGCTGCTGGCCTATTGCGGCAGCTTCGTGCCGGCGAAGTCCGCCACACTCGGGCCCATCGACCGCATCTTCACGCGCATCGGCGCCTCCGACGATCTCGCCGGCGGGCGCTCGACCTTCATGGTGGAGATGACGGAAGCCGCGACGATCCTGAACAACGCCACGAATCGCAGCCTGGTGCTCATCGACGAGATCGGGCGCGGCACCTCGACCTTCGACGGCCTCGCCCTCGCCTATGCGATCGCGCGCCACCTCGCCGAGAACGTGCGCTGCTACACGCTGTTCGCCACGCACTACTTCGAGCTCACGCAGCTCGCCGCGGAGCTGCCGCACGTAGCCAACGTCCACCTCGATGCGGTCGAGCACCGCGACCGCATCGTCTTCCTGCACCGCCTCGAGGGCGGCCCCGCGGATCGCTCCTACGGCATCCACGTCTCCCACCTCGCGGGAATCCCGAAGGAAGTGGTGCGCGCCGCGCGCCGCCATCTCACCGAGCTGGAGAAGCAGCTGCGGCCCGGTTCCGCGCAGCCCGACCTGTTTGCTGCGCCGGCCGCCGCCCCGAGCGCCGACAGCGCGATTCGCGACGCGCTCGCCGCGATCAAGCCCGACGAGCTGAGTCCCAAGGAGGCGCTCGAGGCGATCTACCGCTTGCGAAAGATGCTCGATGAGTAGCCGCGGGACGGCGTTGCTCGCCGCGCTCCTGCTCGCGGGCTGCGCGGCGCGCGCGCCATCACCCGATCGCTTCGCCTTCGCGGTGATGGGCGATACCCCCTACAACGATCGCGAGGAAGCGCACTTCCTGCGCATGATGCAGCGCGTCGACGCCGAGCCCGTCGCCTTCGTGGTGCACGTGGGCGACTTCAAGGCGGGCGGCGGTTCGGCCTGTACCGACGCGCTCTTCGAGAAGCGCAAGGCGCAGTTCGACGCCTCGCGCCATCCGTTCATCTACACGCCCGGCGACAACGACTGGACCGATTGCCGCCGGCCGAGCAACGGCGCGACGGATCCCATCGAGCGCCTCGCGCGCCTGCGCCAGGTCTTCTTCACCGACGCGTGGTCGCTCGGGCGCGAGCGGATCGCGACCGCGTTCCAGGGCGAATGCATCGAGTTCCACGGCGCCTCATGCACCTGCCCCGCGCATCCCGAGAATCGCCAGTGGACGCGCTCGGGCGTGCGCTTCGTGACGCTCAACATTCCCGGCAGCGACAACAACGTGGGATTCGACCGCGCCAACGACGAGGAGGCGCGCTGCCGCAACGAAGCCAACCGCCGCTGGCTCGAGCGCGCGGTGACCGAAAGCGCCGGCGATGACACGCGCGCGCTGGTGGTCTTCATCCAGGCGGATCCGTGGGCCACGAAGAAGCCCGTCTACAAGGGGTTTCTCGCGCAGCTGCAGGACGCGACGCTACGCCTTCGCAAGGCGGTGCTGTTCGTGCATGGCGATACCCACACGTATCAATTCGACGCGCCCTTCCTCGATGCCACGGGACAGCCGATCCCGAACCTGATGCGCCTCGAGGTCTACGGCAGCCCGATCGTGGGATGGGTCAAGGTGACGGTGGACGCGGCTTTCCCGGAGCTGTTCGCGGTGGAGCCGCGCTCCGAGGCGATCGTGCCGTAGGGCTAGTGCGTGTGCACCCCGAGCTCGCCATGCACGTGGCCGTGCTGGAGCTCTTCCTGCGTGGCGGCGCGCACTTCGCTCACCGTGCACTTGAACCAGAGGCGCTCGCCGGCAAGCGGGTGGTTGCCGTCGACGACGACCGTCTCGGGCGTGATGTCGGTGATCGTGTAGATGAGGGCTTCTTCCTCGCGCTCGCCGGGCACGCCCTCGAAGCGCATGCCGACCTCGACCACCTCGGGAAAGCGCGCCCGCGGCTCGACGCGCAGGAGCTCGGCATCGTATTCGCCGAACGCGTCCGCGGGCTCGAGAGTGAGATTCACCTCGTTGCCGGCCTGCTTGCCCTCCAGCGCGTCCTCGACCTTCGGGAAGATCGCGCCGAAGCCGCCGTGGAGGTATTCGAGCTGCGCGCCTTCGTCCTCGAGCGCCTGTCCGTCGGCATCGCGCAGCTCGTAGTCGAGCTTCACGACCTTGCCGCGCTCAATTCGCATGCGCCTTGTCGAGGGTCTTGCAGACTTTCAGGACTTCGTCGACATGCGCCTTGGGGCTCACGTCCTGGAGGATGTGGCGCACGACACCCTTCTTGTCGATCACGAAGGTCGAGCGCAGCAGGCAAGCCTTCGGATGCCCGTTCACGATCTTTTCCTGGATCACCTCGTAGAGGCGGCAGACTTCCTCCTCCGTATCGGCGAGCAGCTGCACGGTGAGGCCGTGCTCGTCGCGAAACGCCTGGTGCGAGAGCACGTCGTCGCGCGAGACGCCGAAGACGATGGTGTCGAGTTTCTTGAACTCGTGCTCGCGATCGCTGAAGCCGATCGCCTGGATGGTGCAGCCGGGCGTGCCGTCCTTCGGATAGAAGTAGAGGACGACGTTCTTCTTCCCCCGGTAGCTGGAGAGATCCATCATCTCCATGCTGGCGTCGGGAAGCGAGAATGATGGTGCTGGTTGTCCTACGTGTAGCATGGCACCCGCGATCGCTCGACAGTCGAATCGATTCTAGCCCATTTTGATGACACGCAAGCCCCCCGTCGGTCTCGACGCCGCGGCCTTCATGCGCAAGCATTGGCAGCAGGAGCCGCTGCTCGTGCGCGGCGCCTTTGCGCGCTTCGCCGATCCGCTCTCGCCGCGCGAAGTGCTGGCGCTCGCGGCGAACCCCGAAGCCGCTTCGCGCCTGGTGCGCCGCCGTGGTGCATCATGGTCGCTCGAGCATGGCCCGTTTCCCGCATCGCGATTCAAGCAACTTCCACGCCGGGACTGGACGGTGCTGGTGCAGGACACGAACCATTTCTCGCGCCGCGCCGACGAGCTCCTCGCGCGCTTCGACTTCATTCCGCATGCGCGCATCGACGACGTGATGGTGAGCTACGCGGTGCCCGGCGGCAGCGTCGGGCCCCACGTCGATTCCTATGACGTCTTCCTCCTTCAGGGCCACGGGCGCCGCCGCTGGCAAATCTCCTCGCAGCAAGACCACGCCTTCGTTCCCGGCCTGGAGCTGAAGGTCCTCGAGCGCTTCGTGCCGGAGCAGGAATGGGTTCTCGAAGCGGGCGACATGCTGTACCTGCCGCCCGGCGTCGCGCACCACGGCGTCGCCGAGTCCGAATGCCTTACCTGGTCGATCGGCTTTCGCGCGCCGAGCGACACGGAGCTGGTGACGGGCTTCCTCGACTTCCTGCGCGACCGCCTCGAGCCCGCGGGACACTACCGCGATCCGGGCGAGGCGCCGGCGCGCCACCCCGGCGAGATCCCGCAGCGCCTCACCGAACACGCGCTGCGCGCCATGGATGCGATTCGCTGGACCCCTCGGCTCGTCGCCGAGTTCACCGGGTGCTTCCTGTCCGACCCCAAGCCGCAGGTTTTCTTCACGCGGCCGCGCCGCCCGCTCACGCGCGCGCAATTCGCGCAACGCGCTTCGCGCCACGGGCTCGCGCTCGATCCGCGCTCCAGGTTGCTGTTTTCTGGCACGATATTCTTCCTGAACGGCGAGGAGGTCGCCGTCGCGGCGAAGGCGCGCCCGTGGCTGCAGAGGCTGGCCGACGAGCGAGCCCTCGCCGGCCCGATCAAGCCGGGCGCGGAGTTCTGGGACGCAGTGCACGCCTGGTACCTGCAGGGTTTCGTGAAGGTAGGGGAGGAACGATGAGCGACAGCGCACCAGGACATGACGCGCCGAGTTACCGCCCGATCTCCGGGATCGCGGAATCGCTCGCGGCCATCGACGAGGTGATCGGCGCGGCTGAGCGCACCATTCGCGTCTTCGACATCTCGCTCTCGAACCGCGGCTTCAATTCGCCGGGGCGCACCGAGGCCCTGCGCGCCTTTCTGGTGCGCGGCCGCGCGCACCGGATCCTCATCGCGTTGCACGAGACCGAGTTGCTGCAGCGCGAGTGCCCGAGGCTTCTCATGCTGCTGCGGCAATTTCCGATGTCCATCGAGATCCACCGCACTATCGCCCAGGCGCGCGAAGCCGCCGACCCATTCGTCGTGGCCGACGACCACAGCGTGTGGCACCAGATGCACTACGAGCAGCCGAGGGCGATCGTCGCGCTGCACTCGCCGGTCGACGCCCTGCCGATCCTGCAGCGCTTCGAGGAGATCTGGGACCTCTCGGAGCCGGCGGTCTCGGCGACCACTACGGGACTCTAAAGGGCGATGGCGGTTTTCCGATACAATCCCGCGCCGGCCGAAACCGGGGAACGACTTGCGTCGCAGCACATCCAACGCACTGAACCCTGGGAGCGGCTCCGCGCCGCAAATTTGATCAAACCACTGCTGAAGGAACTCGAACAATGAAATCGCCGTACATTCTCGCCGCGCTGCTGGCCGTCGGCCTCGCCGGCTGCAAGGCCGAAGTCTCCACCACGCCCGCCCCCGCGCCCGCACCGGCCGTCAAGGTCGAAGTGAAGCCCGCCGAGGCCCCGCCCACCACCACCAGCACGACCGTCACCACGCCGCCGGGCTCGTCGACCTCCACCACGACGCCGTCGGGGACGACCACCACCACCAGCGGTCCCGCATCGACCACGACGACCGAGACCAAGAAGTAGCCGTTTCGGAGTGCGAAAAGAAGCCGGCCTGAGGGCCGGCTTTTTTTTCGCAGTGAAATCGCCATCCATCGAGCTCGGGGTGAAGGCCGACCCGGGGGTTCTCGTTGCATCACAGGGGAGGGATCTCGCTACAGCAGTGCCGCTCGAACTCCTCAGCAACGTCGATTCTGCGAACAGCGGGGCACCCCCTCTCGTCCTTCACCCCAAGAGCTCGATGGATGGCTCGTGCGAGAGGCGCGGCAG
>JBGOST010000224.1:0-4965 GCA_041476125.1 Usitatibacter sp.
GGAAGCCGGCTCTTGCGCCGCCGCTCGCGGAAGACCAACGCAAGGTCGATCTTCCCGAGCACAGCCGGAAGATCGCGGCGAGCATCAGCAACCACGTGCTTCCCGGGCTCTTCGGGGCGCTTTCCAGGAAGCACGATGTCGGCGTTCCGAAGGACCGGATCTATCGCGAACTGGGCGTGACGCTGCTCCCCGCCATCGTGTTCGTGGTGCTCATGGGCCTCACGTGGCATGCCCTTACCAAGCCCGACATCGTCGAAAGCTCCGACGTCCAGGCGATGGGTGCGGCGGCCGACGAGGCCGCGGCCACAGGCATTCAGCAACCCCCCGGAGCGGAGGAAGCGCAGTCGGAGACCGGGCTCTCGGAGCCTCCTCCCGAAGAAACGAAAGCCCCGGCGGGTGCGCAGGGCAAGGCCGCCGCTGCCGAAGCCCCCAAGCCGGCGCCTGAAGCGGCGAAGGCAAAGGAGGCGAAGGCGGCAGTTCCCAAGGCATCAACCGCCACCATGAAGCCCGGCGTCGAATGGGAGCGCATTGCCGCGCCGACCGCGTTCTGGGTCATTTTCGCCGTGGGTTGCGTGGGATTGATCGCGCTCTATCTGCTCTTCACGTTCGTGAGGCTGGAAATCTTCAAGATGCTGCTCGCGTCGTTCTTCCCGCTGGCGGTCCTCATCCTCGCGGTGCTGGGATCGATCGTCTTCGGATTGTCGACGCCGACCGAGGCTGCGGCGATCGGCTCTTTCGGCGGGTTCGCGCTGGCGGCCATTTACGCCTGGGTGGCCACTCCCAGGGAAGCGAAGCGAAGGATCATGAAGACCTGGCTGCCGCTGTGGTTCCTGTTCGGCATCTCGATCGTCTGGTTCGCACTGCTCAAGTTCGAGGTGCTCGAATCGGGGCCGCCGGTCTGGATCGGCTGGGTGTCGATCGCCGCGATCGCCATCTGGTGCCTGATGGCGACCTACCAGGTCAAGCTCGGGCCGATCGTCAGGGAATCGGTGTTCCTCACGGCGAAAACCTCGGCGATGGTGTGCTGGCTGTTCGTGGGCTCCTCGATCTTCTCGGCGGCCTTCGCGTTGCTCGGCGGCCAGGAGATCATCGAGCGCTGGGTGCTCTCGATGGGACTCACGCCGATCCAGTTCATGATCCTCGCGCAGATCATCATCTTCCTGCTCGGCTGGCCGCTGGAGTGGACCGAGATCATCGTGATCTTCATGCCGATCTTCATTCCGCTGCTGGCGAAGTTCAATATCGACCCGCTCTTCTTCGGCTTGCTGGTTGCGCTGAACCTGCAGACGGCGTTCCTGTCGCCGCCGGTCGCCATGGCCGCGTTCTACCTGAAGGGTGTGTCTCCACCGCACGTGACGCTGAATGCGATCTTCGAGGGGATGATGCCGTTCATGGGCATCCAGGTGATCGCGCTCATCCTGCTCTACGTCTTCCCCGACATCGGGCTCTGGCTGCCGCGCATCCTATACAAGTAGTGAAGCAGAAGGTCCTCATCACCCGCGGGGTATTCCCCGAAGTCGTCGCCGCGCTCGCGCTGCGCTTCGAGGTCGAGCACAACGCGGAAGATCGTCCCTGGCCGCCCGAGGAGCTGGCGCGGCGGCTGCAGGGCATGAGCGGGGCCATGGCGACCGTCATGGACAAGTTCGACGAGCCGCTCCTTGCGCAATGCCCCGACCTCAAGGTGATCTCGAACATCGCGGTGGGCTACAACAACATCGACGTGCCCGCGTGCACCCGGCGCGGCATCAAGGTCACCAACACGCCCGGCGTGCTCGACGACACCACCGCGGACCTCACCTGGTCGCTCCTGATGGCGGCGGCGCGGCGCATCGCCGAGGGTGACGCCTACGTGCGCAACCACGACTGGAAGATCGCCTTCGGCGTGCAGTATTTCCTCGGCCAGGACATCCACCACGCCACCCTCGGCATCATCGGCATGGGGCGCATCGGCAAGGCGATCGCGCGCCGCGCGCTCGGCTTCGACATGCGCGTGCTCTACAACAATCGCTCGCGCCTGCCCGAAGCCGAGGAGAAGCGGTTGAACGCCGCGTGGATGGAGCGCGACCGCCTGCTCGCCGAGGCGGATTTCGTCGTCGTGATGGCGCCGTATTCTCCGGCCACGCACCACATGATCGGCGCGGCGGAGATCGCGCGGATGAAGCCCTCCGCGATCCTCGTGAACAGCGCGCGCGGCGGCGTGGTCGACGACGTGGCGCTGGTCGCCGCGCTCGAGGGGAAACTCATCGCGGGCGCGGGGCTCGACGTGTTCGAAGGCGAGCCCGACGTGGACCCCGGGTTCCTCGCGCTGCCCAACGGCGTGATGACGCCGCACATCGGCAGCGCCACGCGCGCCACGCGCATCATCATGTGCAACACCGCCGCGGCCAACCTGGCCGCGGTTCTCGAAGGCCGCATTCCCCCCAATGCAGTGAATTAGGAGGCAGCAATGTCCGCAAGAGTCGCATTCATCGGGCTGGGCGTCATGGGTTTCCCCATGGCGGGCCACCTCAAGGCGAAGGGCTACGACGTCGTGGTGTACAACCGCACGCTCGCCAAGGCGCAGGCCTGGGTCGACAAGCACGGCGGGAAGTCCGCCCCCACGCCCGCGGCCGCCGCGAAGGAGGCCGACTTCGTGATGCTGATGGTGGGCAACGACAACGACCTCCTCGAGGTCGCGCTCGGCAAGGAGGGCGCGCTCGCGGGAATGAAGAAGGGCGCGATCCTCGTCGACCACACGACGGCCTCGGCGGACGCGGCGCGCAAGGTCTTCGCGGCGGCGAAGGCGAAGGGCGTGGACTTCATCGACGCGCCGGTCTCGGGCGGCCAGGCGGGTGCGGAGAACGGCAAGCTCACCGTGATGTGCGGCGGCGAAGCCGCGCCATTCGAGCGCGCCAGGCCGGTGATGGATTCGTACGGCCGCGCGGTGACGCTGATGGGCGGGCCGGGAGCGGGCCAGCTCACCAAGATGGTGAACCAGATCTGCATCGCGGGCCTGGTGCAGGGCCTCTCCGAAGGCATCGCCTTCGCCGAGAAAGCGGGGCTGGATGCCAACCTCGTGCTCGACGTGATCTCGAAGGGCGCGGCGCAATCGTGGCAGATGGAAAACCGCGGCAAGACGATGCACGAGCGCAAGTTCAATTTCGGCTTCGCGGTGGACTGGATGCGCAAGGACCTCGGCATCTGCCTCGCCGAGGCGAAGCGCAACGGCGCGAAGCTGCCCATCACGCAGGTCATCGACCAGTACTATGGCGAGGTGCAGAAGGCCGGCGGCAAACGCTGGGATACTTCTTCCCTCATCACCCGACTCTAGGAGAAACGCATGGCCATCAAGCTCTACTACGCGCCGGGCGCGTGCTCGTTCGCATCCCACATCGCGCTCGAGGAAGTCGGCGTGCCGTACGAAACGCAGAAGCTCGACCTCGCCGCCGGGGACCAGCGCAAGCCCGAATACCTCAAGTTGAATCCGCGCGGGCGCGTGCCCACGCTCGTGGTCGACGGCCACGTCCTCACCGAGAACGTCGGCATCCTCACCTATTTCGGCGGCGGCTATCCGCAGGCGAAGATCTGGCCGAAGGACACCTGGCACCAGGCGCAGATCGTCTCGACGATGGCGTGGCTGTCCAACACCGTCCACAGCACCTACGGCCACCTGGTTCGCCCCGCTCGTTACGCCGACGATGCGGCGTCGCAGGAAGCGATCAAGGCGAAAGCGCGGCAGTCCTACGAGGAGCTTCTCAAGGAAATCGACACTCTCCTCGCGGGCAAGAAATGGTGCATCGGCAACCAGTACACCGTCGCCGACGGCTATCTGCTCGTGTTCTACCGCTGGGGCAACCGCCAGAAGATGCCGGTGCGCGAGCTGAAGAACTACTCCGCGCTCGCGGACCGCGTCCTCGCCCGCCCCGCGGTGAAGAAAGTGATGGCCGACGAAGGCATCACGATGGACTGACGCAATATGAGGGTCGGACTCCCATATTCACGAATATCGGAGTCTGACCCTCATACTTGCTGCGATGAAACGAGAGCTCGATCATCTGGTGGTGGGCGCGCGCGAGCTCGACGAAGGATCGCGATGGGTTGAAGCCAGGCTCGGCGTGCCGATGGCCCAGGGCGGCAAGCACGCGCTCATGGCAACGCACAATCGCCTGTTGTCGCTGGGGCCCGGGGCATTCCTCGAGGTGATCGCGATCGACCCCGAGGCGAACGCTCCGTCGCGGCCACGCTGGTTCGACCTCGACTCGACCGGGATGCGCGATCGGCTTTCGCGCGGACCGGCGCTGATTCACTGGGTCGAGCGCACCGACGACCTGGAGGCCGCCCTGCGGGATTATTCCGAGCCGGTCGAGATTCTTTCGCTCTCGCGCGGGCCGTATCGTTGGCGCATGGGGGTGCCGCGCGATGGACGCCGCCCCGGGGGCGGGCGGCTGCCCACGCTCATCCAGTGGGAAGGCGGGAAGCACCCGGCGCAGGCGCTTCCCCCGTCGGGATGCAGCCTGGAACGCTTCGAGCCGGGCGATATTCTCGAAGCGACCTTTTCGACCCCCTCGGGAATGCGTACGATTTCGTGACCCGGGACGCGGAATAGCGCGTTCCGGGGCTTGTTGATGCAATATTAGGCAGGCCTAATACGAGAGGAGATCCCCATGACACGACATTGGTCCGCAATTCCGCTGGCCTTGTTCCTCGCCGCGTGCGCTAGCGCACCGACGCCCCCGCCCGCCCCCGCGGCGCCGCCGGGGCCCGCGGTGCTGACCGACGGCATTGGAATGACGCTCTACATCTTCGATCGCGACGTGGCCGGCAGCGGCAAGAGCGCGTGCAACGGGCCCTGCGCGGCGAACTGGCCGCCGCAGGCGGCCAGCTCCGACGCCGCCGCTTTCGGCCCCTACACGATCATCAAGCGCGACGACGGCATGAGGCAGTGGGCGTACAAGGGCAAGCCGCTGTACCGCTGGGCGAAGGACC
>JBGOST010000225.1:0-4960 GCA_041476125.1 Usitatibacter sp.
AAGGCTGCGAAGAGAAAGCCGGCCCGCAAGGCGGCTAAGAAGAAAAAGCCAGCCAAGAAGAAAAGAGCGGCGAAACGCAAGCCGATGATGAGGGCGGCACCGATGAGGCCAATGGCTCCCGCGGTAACCCCTGTCATCACGCCGCTGATCAAGCCGATGAGCTAGGCGAGGGCCAACGCACTCGACAGCACAACGGCTCGACCCGAATACGAGGCGCGACCCGACCGGTTCCGCGCATGCGGCAAAGCAACACGGCCGGGTAGCGCCTCGCAAGCGGGTTCTTACTCCCCGCAGCCATCCCGGACGCCGCATTCGCAGCGATGGTTCGGGACCCAATCACCCCAAAGGCCAGGTCTCCAGCACCGTATAGCGCCCGGTTCCCGGTTCGCTGCGCACGAGCGTGTATTGCCGCGCGTGCCACACGACCGGCGGCATCGAGGCGCGCTCGAGCGCCCGGGAGATCTTTCGCGCCACGGTGACGTGCGCGGCGAAAGGCCGCTCTTCGAGCGCGAAGTCGCGCGACCGAAGCGCCTTCGCAAGCCGCGTCTCCAATGCCTTCAGCCCCGGCGGAACATGCTTGCATCCCGCCCAGGCAACTCCGGCGGCGCGGAACGACCCGACCTGGTCCAGAACCACCTCGAATGCCCTCGGTCGCGTCGATTCGGCCGCCCGCATCGCTTGCTCGACGCGGGCGGCAGCGAGCTCGCCGAGAAAGGCGAGGGTGAGATGGATCCTTTCGCGCGGCACGGGCCTGCCCTCCAACTGCGTCGCGAGGGATTGTGAAAGCGCGGCCAGCGACTGCGCCGCGTCCTCGTCCGGCCACAAAGCGAAGAAGAGCCGCGCCACGCGCGGCCTAGAGAAGGAACACCGTGGCCAGGCCGAGGAAGATGAAGAAGCCCATGCTGTCGGTGATGAAGGTGAGGAAGACACCCGATCCGACCGCCGGATCGCGGCCGAACTTCTCCATCGCGAGCGGAATGAAAATCCCGGCAAGTGCCGCGACCACGAGGTTGAGGAGCATCGCAAGCGCCATCACGCCGCCCAGCGCGACGTTGCGATACAACCCCCACGCAACCACGCCGAGCACCCCGCCCCACACCACGCCGTTCAACGCGCTGATCCCGAGCTCCTTGAGGATCAGGCGGCGCGCGTTCTGGGCGCTCACCTGCCCCAGCGCCAGCGCGCGCACGATGAGCGTGGTCGTCTGGTTGCCGGAGTTGCCGCCGATCCCGGCGACAATCGGCATCAAGGCCGCGAGCGCGGCGAGCCGCGCGATCGAGCCTTCGAAAGCGCCGACCACGCGGGATGCGACGAACGCGGTGCACAGGTTCAAAGCGAGCCAGGGCCCGCGGTTCTTGGCGCTCGCCCACACGCTCGCGAAGATGTCTTCTTCCTCGCGCAGCCCCACCTTGCTCAGCTCCTGCTGCTCCTGGCGGACGCGGACGTATTCGAGCACCGAGTCGACGGTGACCCGCCCCAGCACCCGGGAGGCGGCGTCGATCACGGGAGCGCACACGAGGTTGTAGCGCTCGAAGGCCTGGGCGGCCTCGTCGGCATCGCTTTCCGGAGAGAACGAGACCAATTCGGGATCCACGATGCTGGCGATCGCAACCTCCGGATTGGTCACCAGCAGCTTGTTGAGCGGCAGCAGGCCCTTCAAGTGGCCCTCGCGGTCGAGCACGAAGAGCGCGTCGGTCTGCCCCGGGAGCTCGTCGTATTTGCGCAGGTGCTTCAGCGCCGCCTCGCAATCCACGTCGTCGCGAACGCTCACGACTTCGAAATCCATGAGCGAGCCCACCGTGCCTTCGGGGTACGAGAGCGCGGTCTGCAGCTGCGCGCGATCCTCGACGCCCTGCGCCTCGATGATGTCCTGGACGACATCCGCGGATAGGTCGGGCGCGAGGTCGGCGATCTCGTCGGCGTCGAGCTCCTGGGTCGCGGCGACGATCTCCGCGTTGTCCATGTCCGCGAGGAGCGTGTCCCTGACGGCATCCGAGACCTCGAGCAGGATCTCGCCGTCGCGGTCGCTGCGCACCAGCCCCCAGACGCGCAGGCGATCCTCGAGCGGCAGACCCTCGAGGACATAGGCGACGTCTGCGGGATGGAGCCGGTCGATTCGCTTCTGCAGCCCGGCGAAGTCCCCCCGGCGAACGAGGCTTTCGACTTCCTCGAGATGAACCTGCGCGCTGGCGGAGCGCGCCGGCTCGGCGGCGGGCGGGTTCGGCACGCTCACGGCAGCTCCGCCGCGGGCATCCGCGCGAGGATGCGCTCGGCCTGCCGCGCGAGCCAGGTGGTGTTGCGATGCCGATCGTAGAAGCGCGGGTTGGGGACCATCGCGGCCAGGCGCGCCGCGGCCTCCGGCCCCAATGACTGCGCTCCGACGCCAAAATAGTGCCGCGACGCCGCCTCGGCGCCGAAAATGCCATCGCCCCACTCGATCACGTTGAGGTAGACCTCCAGGATGCGGCGCTTGTCCATCACGTGCTCGATCATGACCGTAATCAGGGCTTCCTGTCCCTTGCGCCAGGGCGTGCGATCCGCGGAAAGGAAGAGGTTCTTGGCGAGCTGCTGCGAGATCGTCGAGCCGCCCGCGACCACCTTTCCCTTCTTGCGGTTCTTCTCGCGCGCCTTCTCGATCGCATCCCAGTCAAAGCCCTCGTGGTCGACGAAGCGCGAGTCCTCGGCGACCACGATGGCGCGCTTGAGGTGCGGCGAAATGCGATCGTAAGGCATCCAGGCCTTGTTGAGCTTCGCCGACGGGTCGCGCGCGCGAAGTTGCTCGAGCCGCGCCTGCATGAACGCCGTCGTTTGCGGATCGTGGTCGCGCCACCACCACACCCGCGCGAGGAACGAAAGCTGGATGGCGAGGAAGATCGCGGCCGCGGCGAGCGCCAGCCACGCCGCGAAGCGCACGAACCTCTTCACGGGATGCGCGACCTCAGTTCCGCGAGGATCCCGGCGGTTTCCGGGCGCTTGCCGCGCCACAGCTGGAACGATTCGGCCGCCTGCTCGACGAGCATCCCGAGGCCATCGGAAGCCCTCATGCCGTGGCCGCGCGCCCTCTCGAGGAAGGGGCGCGCGGGCGCTCCATACGCCATGTCATAGGCCACGGCCCCGGAAGCGAAGACCGCGTCGTTCAACGGCAAGGTCTCTCCGTGCGTCGACGTGGACGTGGCATTGAGCACGAGGCCGAAATTCCCGCCGGGAATGGAATCGAGCGCCACCGCTTCGATAGGGCCAAGCGTGCGAAAGCGCGCGGCGAGTTCGTGCGCGCGCTCCACCGTCCGGTTTGCGACGACGAGGACCTGCGGAGACCGCGCGAGCAACGGCGCGATCACTCCTCGCGCCGCGCCACCGGCTCCGATGAGCAGGATGCGGCTGCCACGCAGCTCGAGGCCCATGTTGACGATCAGATCCGTGAGGAGTCCGGCGCCGTCGGTGTTGTCGGCCTCGATGCGACCCGATCGCAGCGCGAGGAAATTCGCGGCTTCGGCGATCTCCGCGCGCTCGGATCGCGAATCGGCCCAATGAAATGCGTTCGCCTTGAAAGGCAGCGTGATGTTCGCGCCGCGTCCGCCCGCGTCGAAAAACTTCTGCGCGTGCAGCGCGAATTTGCCGACAGGGACGAGCAGCGTCGAGTATTCGATCGGCTCCCGCGTGAGCTCCGCGAAGCGCGCATGGATCGCCGGCGACAGGCTGTGCGAAACGGGATTGCCGATGACGACGTAACGATCCATCGGGAGGAATGACGATCCGGAAGGCGTGGCGAAAGAAGCGAGCGCCATCATAATTCACCCCGGGCGCGCCAAGCGCTCTCCCATGCTTGCCAGCCGCCTCCTATTTAATAGTATGTCGTCGAGCTCGCCGCTTTTCCTACTCTTGCTCTATGATGGTGCATCTATGGGCGCCCGGCACCACTGTAGTGCGCCCGCCATCGGATTTTGACTTTTACGTCTTTTAGTTCAAATAGTTAACCAGATCCGCGCATGGCATAGTTTTCGCTATTTGATAGCCTCGACCGGCTCGATCCGCTCGCCGCTCCCCATTTCTGGGCAAAACCACCAATCAGGAGAAATCAATGGCAGTCGCCGACGTGTTCAAGAAAATCAAGGAAAACGAGGTCAAGTTCGTGGACCTTCGCTTTACCGATACCAAAGGCAAGGAGCAGCACGTCACCGTTCCGGTGAAGGCGTTCGGCGAAGACAAGTTCAAGGACGGGCATGCCTTCGACGGCTCGTCGATCGCCGGATGGAAAGGCATCGAAGCTTCCGACATGTTGCTCATGCCCGATCCGGATTCGGCGCGCATGGACCCGTTCTACGACGAGCCGACGATGGTGATGTCATGCGATGTCCTGGAGCCGATGACCGGCAAGGGCTACGAGCGCGATCCGCGATCGATCGCGAAGAAGGCGGAGGCCTACCTCAAGACTTCGGGGCTTGGGGATGTCGCCTACTTCGGGCCCGAGCCCGAGTTCTTCATCTTCGACGCGGTCGAATGGAAGGTCGACATGTCGGGCAGCTTCGTGAAGATCTACTCGGAGGAGGCGCCCTGGTCCTCGGACGCGAAGTTCGAGGGCGGCAACCTGGGCCACCGCCCCCCGGTAAAGGGCGGCTACTTTCCCGTGCCTCCCGTCGATTCGCTGCAGGACATCCGCTCCGCGATCTGCCTCGCGCTCGAGGAGCAGGGAGTGGAAGTGGAAGTGCACCACCACGAAGTCGCCGCGATGGGGCAGAACGAGATCGGCACCAAGTTCAACTCCCTCGTGAAGCGCGCCGACTGGATGCAGATCCTCAAGTACACGGTCTGGAATGTCGCGCGCTCCTACGGCAAGACCGCCACCTTCATGCCCAAGCCCGTAGTGGGCGACAACGGCTCGGGCATGCACGTGCACCAGTCGGTGTGGAAGGGCGGGCAGAACCTCTTCGCCGGCGACAACTACGCGGGCTTGTCGGACTTC
>JBGOST010000226.1:0-4959 GCA_041476125.1 Usitatibacter sp.
CCCGGAAACGGATTCTGCGTCTTCCACTGGAGACGGAAATAAGCGTTGGTCGCGTCGTAAGCGGCTTGGACATCCAGATCGACCCAGCCCGCCTTGCCCTTCACCGGCGTGGGCTCGAGCGCCCCGCCCTTCACGATGCGTTCGCCTTTCGTCTTCTCCTGGCCGACGTGGCAGGTGAGGCAAGCGCCGCCGCGCAGCACTTCTCCGGCCCCCAGGTGCTTGCTGCGCAGCCACTCGTAGGACGACTGGCCGGGATAAAAGAGAGTGACCTTGCGCGAGGCGACCTTTCCCCAGTCGATGGTGGCGGGGTCCGCGGCGAAGGCGGGACCGGCGAAGGCCGCAAGGCCTGCCGCGAAGAGGATCTTTCTCATGCTGGCCGCCTCCACGCGGCGCTGACAGATGGGACATCGTGATCGGGCGTGCGCGAGGGCGTGATGATGCATCCGGGACCGAAGCCGCGGCAGGGGCTTGCGTCCAGTCCCGCGACCGCACGGCATTCGACGCATTGGCGAACGATTCCCAGGCGGGGTCCGGCGATCGGGCCGACGACGAGCGTTTCGAACATCGAAGTTCCTCCGGATACTTGTCTTCCCAGACTATGTATCGCGCGCGAACAGCCCTTGATGTGGATCAACCGCGGTGCATTACCCTGGGGGGATGAGGACCGCCGCGCCTTCCAGGCCTCCGCGCCGCAGGTCGTCGAGCGCGGCGTTGGCCCGCTCGAGGGGATAGGCGCGGATCACGGTCTCCACCGGCACTTGCGCGACGTGGCGCAGGAATTCCTCGCCGTCGCGGCGCGTGAGGTTCGCCACGGAGCGCACGCAGCGCTCGCCCCACAGCAGCGAATAGGGAAACGACGGGATATCGCTCATGTGGATGCCGGCGCACACGACCACGCCCCCCTTGCGGACGCTGGCGAGGGCGGCGGGCACGAGCGCGCCCACCGGGGCGAAGATGAGCGCGGCGTCGAGCGGCTCCGGGGAAGGCGCGGTGGAGTCGCCGGCCCACGCGCATCCCAGCCGTAGCGCGAAATCGCACGACGGCCGGTCGCCCGGCCGCGTGAAGGCGAGCACTTCGCGCCCCTGGTGGATGGCGACCTGCGCCACGAGGTGCGCGGCCGCCCCGAAGCCATAGAGGCCGAGGCGGCGCGCATCCCCGGCCAGGGTGAGCGCGCGATAGCCGATCAGCCCGGCGCACAGCAGCGGCGCGGCGTGCGCATCGTCATACGACTTGGGCAGCGCGAAGCAGAAGTCCTCCGTGGCGAGGGCGAACTGCGCGTAGCCGCCGTCGCGATGAAAGCCCGTGAAGCGCGCGCGGTCGCACAGGTTCTCCTGCCCGGCGCGGCAATACGCGCACAGCCCGCAGCTCGCGCCCAGCCATGGCACGCCCACCCGGTCACCCACGGCAAAGCGTTCCGCGCCCACGCCGCGCGCGACCACCTCGCCCACGATTTCGTGGCCCGGAATGAGCGGCAAGCGCGCGCCCGCAAGCTCGCCATCGGCGATGTGCAGGTCGGTGCGGCATACGCCGCAGGCTTTCACCGCGAGCAGCACTTCTCCCGCGCCGGGCTCCGGCACCGGAACCTTGTCGCGGCGCAGCGCCTCGCGCGGCGCATGCAGTCGCATCGCGAGCATGTTCATCGCCCCATGCTCGCGGATCGATCGCGCCGCACTTTGATGCCCATCAATGTCGCCCGGAAAGGCTCCACTAGCTTCGGTGCATGAGGAAAGCCCTTCTCGACGTGCTGCTCGTGTACGGCTGGCCCGGCCGGCTTCCGCAGCCGCTGAACCGGCGCCGGGCCGAGGAAATCGTGGCGCGGGTGAAGGCCTTCGCGACCCTGTTCGCGGTTCTCACCGTCGCATGGACCGCGGTCGATGCGCTGGTCTTCGAGGGAGTGCGGCTGGCCGGCCTCGCCGTTGCGCGCATCGTGGCCGGCGCGTTTTTCGCGATCCTGGCGCTTTCGTGCCGCCTGCCCGCGCCCACCCTGAAGCAGGCACGCTCTCGCCTGGCGTTGTTGTTGCTCATCCCCGGCGCGTTCTTCCTCGTATCCCAGGCGATCCTGCCGGGCGCCCCCGCCGCGGGACTGCCGCAAGGGGTCGCGGCCGCGTACGCCTTCGTGCCGTTCGTGTTGGCCGCGGGAATCGGCGCTTTCCCGCTGGCGCTCGCGGAAGCCGTGTCGCTCGCCGCGTTCACCTTCGCCGTGGAAGCCGCGGCGTCGTGGGTCGGCGGGCAGGCGAGCGTCTTCGCGCGCCCCGAGGATTTCTGGCTGCTCTTCCTCATCGGTGGAGCGGCCGCCTTCGCCGCGTCGAGCCAGCTCACCCTCATGGCCGCGCTCATCGAGCAGGCGATCCGCGATCCGCTCACGCGCTGCCTGCGCCACGAGAGCGGCGCGGAGGTCCTTGAGACGCAATTCCTCCTCGCCCGGCGCCAGCGCGCCGCACTCGCGGTGCTGTTCGTGGACATCGATCACTTCAAGGCGGTGAACGACGAGTTCGGGCACGAGACCGGCGACCACGTCCTCGCGGCGGCCGCTGAAGCGTTGCGCGCCATGGCGCGGGAATCCGACGTCTTGATCCGCTGGGGAGGCGAGGAGTTCGTCGTGGTGCTTCCGAACACGAGCCGCACGGAAGCGGTGACGCTGATCCAGCGGCTGCGCGCGCGCGGCCTGGGAACGCAGCCCGACGGCCGTGCCGTGACGGTGAGCATCGGCATCGCCGAGTGCCAGGGCGACGCCACCGCAAGCGCGGCGGACCTGGTGTCGCTCGCCGACCAGCGCATGTACGCCGCCAAGCAGGCCGGGCGCAACCGCTATGTGCTCGATTCGAGCGGCGAGGCCTACCCCGTTCTCGCACCCGCCGCGGCCCCGGAATCGAGCCGTGCGGCGAGCGAAACCTCCACGGCCTCCAGATAGTCGGGCACGCGCGCCGGGAGCGGCGCTTGACCCCCATCAACCGCGCCGCGCAGCATCGCACTAGGGTATCCGAATGAAAGCTTCGCCGCCCCTGCCTTCCGCGACCGACGGCATGCGCGATGCGGTCGAGACCGCGCTCGGGTTCTGGGATTGCTGCGCCAACGTCGCCGAGCTGTGGTGGTCGCGCCACGGCGGAATCGCGCCCGGAGCCGCGGCCGCGCAACGCCTGCGCGAGCTCATCGGCTTCGCGCGCGAGGCCTCGCCTTTCTACGGCCGCCTTTACGCGCATCTTCCCGCAAGCCCGGCGCTGCGCGAGCTGCCCGTGGTCACGAAGGCGCGGCTCATGGCGAGCTTCGACGATTGGGCGACGGATCGGCGCCTGCGCCGATCGGAAGTCGAGCGGTTCCTCGCCGATCGCACGCGCATCGGGCAGGCCTACCTCGGGCGCTACCACGTGTGGAAGAGCTCCGGCACCAGCGGAACACCCGGCATCTTCATCCAGGATGGGCATGCGATGGCGGTGTACGACGCGCTCCTCGCCGCGCAATTCGATGCGGCGGCACTCGGGCAACCCGCCAGCGCCCCCCTGTGGGCGGGCGGGGCGCGGGCCGCGCTCGTCGTCGCCACCGGAGACCATTTCGCGAGCATCACGTCGTGGCAGCACCTTGCGCGCGGGTACGCGGGCATGGCGCGGCGCAGCTTCTCCGTGCTCGAGCCCACCGCGCGCCTGGTCGAGCAGCTCAACGACTACCGGCCCGCGTTCCTCGCGAGCTATCCGTCGGTGTTGTCGCTCCTCGCCGCCGAACGCACCGCGGGAAGGCTCGCCATCGCGCCGGCGCTGCTGTGGTCGGGCGGCGAATTCCTCGGCGAGCCGGCGCGCGCCACCATCGAAAAGACTTTCGGATGCCGCGTCATGAACGAGTACGGCGCTTCCGAGTGCCTGAGCATCGCCTTCGGCTGCCCGGAGGGATGGCTGCACCTGAATTCCGAATGGGTGATCCTCGAAGGCGTCGACGAGCGCGCTCGCCCGGCGCCTCCGGGCGAGCTTTCCCACTCGAGCCTGCTCACCAACCTGGCCAACTGGGCGCAACCGATCATCCGCTACGAGCTGGGCGACCGCGTGGTCGCGAAACCCACGCCGTGCGCGTGCGGCAACCCCCTGCCCGCGATCCGCGTCGAGGGCCGCACGGACGCCACGGTGCAAATGAAGACCGCGAGCGGGGCGCCGGTACACATCGTGCCTCTCGCCCTCGCCACCGTCGTCGAGGACGCGGCGGGCGAGCATCGCTTCCAGATCGCGCAGACCGCGCCGGACCATCTCACCGTGCGCTTCGACTCCACCGGGGGTACCACGAGAGCGCGGATATGGCGCCGCGCCTCGCGCGCCCTCAAGGCCTACCTCGCGTCCCAGTCCCTGCCCGACGTCCGGATCACGCTCGATCCGGCGCCGCCGCACATCGATGCGCGCAGCGGCAAGCTGCATGCGGTGACCGTGGAGCCCCGATGCAGGCCGCGCCCGCGCGACTGAACGTCGCGACAGCGCCGCCGCAGGGGCTCACCAGCGCCCGCGCGCGCCAGCTCGCGCTTCGATACGGTCCCAACACGGTACGCGCGACGCGCGAGCGCACGCCCTTGTTCGAGCTCCTGCGCCGCTTCCGCAGCCCGCTCATCGTCGTGCTGCTGTGCGCGAGCCTCGCCTCGGCCTTCACCGGCGACGTCGCGAGCTTCGTGATCATCGTGACGATGGTGGTGTTGAGCGTGGCCATCGACTTCGTCCAGGAGCACCGCGCCGGGCGCGCGGCGCAGGCATTGCTGCACCGGGTCCAGTTGCACGCGACCGCATTGCGCGACGGCCGCGCGGTTTCGCTGCCGGTCGCGCGGCTCGTGCCGGGCGACGTCGTGCTGCTTTTCCCCGGCTGCCTCATCCCCGCCGACGGGCGCCTCGTCGAGGCGAGCGGGCTGCACGTGAACGAGGCGATCCTCACCGGCGAGCCTTTTCCGCGCGAGAAGCGTCCGCAGGCTCTCGCGGGCGAGGAAGGGGCGGGCGC
>JBGOST010000227.1:0-4948 GCA_041476125.1 Usitatibacter sp.
CGATTGCGGGCAGCGGCATTGCTCACGAGGGGCTCCTCCCGGTGTCGAGCCGCGCATCGGCGAGGATCTTCACGCACAGGTCGGCGTAGCTCATCCCGGCCGCCTTCGCCGCCATCGGCACGAGGCTGTGGCCGGTCATCCCCGGGGAGGTGTTCATCTCGAGGAAGAAGTACGAGCCGTCGGCTTTGAGCATCACGTCGGCGCGTCCCCAGCCGCGGCAACCGAGGACGCGGAAGCTCTTGAGCGCGACCGCGCGGATCTCGTCCTCGAGCTCGTCGCGGATTCCCGCCGGGCAGTAATACTTCGTCTCATCCGTGAAGTACTTGTTCTGGTAGTCGTAGTTGCCCTGGGGTGCTTCGATGCGCACCAACGGCAGGGCGATCTCGCCGCGCTCGCGGTCGGTCACGATCGACGCGGTGAGCTCCTGCCCGGCGATGAATTCCTCGGCGATCACGAGGTCGTCGTATTTCGCGGCGAGCTCGTAGGCCGGCTGGAAATCCGCCGTGGCGCGCACCGTCGTGAGCCCGATCGTCGAGCCTTCGCGCGCGGGCTTGACGATGACCGGCATGCCGAGGTGCTCCGCGACCTTGGCCCAGTCGGTCGACTTCTTCACCATCGCGAAGCGCGGCGTCGGGATGCCCGAGGCGTCCCACACGAGCTTGGTGCGCCACTTGTCCATCGCGAGCGCCGAGCCCATGACCCCGCTTCCCGTGTACGGGATGCGCAGCGTCTCGAGCGCGCCCTGCACCGTTCCGTCCTCGCCGAAGCGCCCGTGCAGCGCGATGAAGACGCGAGAGAAGCCTTCGCGCTTCAGGTCGAAGATCTCGCGCTCGGCCGGATCGAACGCATAAGCGTCCACGCGCTTGCTGCGCAATGCCGTGAGCACCGCGTTGCCCGAGATCAGCGAAATCTCGCGCTCGGCGGAAGGCCCGCCCATCAGCACCGCCACCCTTCCGAATGAATCAGCCATGGCGCGTCAATTCCCGTCTCCCACGATGCGCACCTCGCGCATCAGCTCCACTCCCGTTTTCGCCAGCACCGTCGCCTGCACGTGGTCCACCATCGACTCGATGTCCTTCGCCGTTGCGTCCCCCAGGTTCACGATGAAGTTGGCGTGCTTCGGCGAGACCTGCGCGCCGCCGATCGTGAATCCCTTCAACCCGCACGACTCGATCAACCGCGCGGCGTGGTCGCCCGGCGGATTGCGGAAGACGCTGCCGGCATTGGGCTGGTTCAGCGGCTGCGTGGCCACACGCTTGGAGAGCAGCGTCCGGATGCGCCCCATCGCGGCGGCCTGCTCGCCGGTCTCGAACGCGAAGAGTCCCGAGACGAACCACTCCTCGGCGTTCGACTTCAGGTGCATGTGCCGGTAGCCCACCTCGTATTCCGCGGGCACGCGCCGGTGCAGCGCTCCCGAGCGATCGACGGTCTCGACCGACACCACGTGGTTCCACGTCTCCCCGCCGTAGCAGCCGGCATTCATCGCGAGCGCCCCGCCCATCGTTCCGGGAATGCCCGCCATCCATTCGGCGCCGGCGCCCCCGTGCCTGGCGACGAAGCGCGCGAGGTGCGGGGCCGGAACGCCCGCGCCGGCGCGAAACGCGAGCTCGGCGCGCCGCGCCTCGTCCTTCGCGATTCCGGTAAGCGCGTGGTGCGTGAGGATCACGGCGCCGGGGAATCCCCCGTCGCGCACGAGGAGGTTGCTGCCGAGCCCGACGAAGAGCACCGGCTCGCCGGGAGCAAGGGAGCGCATGAACACGCACAGGTCGGCTACGTCGGCGGGCTGGAAGAAGACGCGCGCCCGACCGCCGGCGCGCCACGTGACGTGCTTGGCCATCGGCTCGTCGTGCCGGATCACTCCGCGCAATGCTTCTTTCATCGGCGCTCGGTCGCTCATGTCCATGGCCCTTTAGCTCCCCGTCGCCTTCGCCGCGCCGCCGGCGGGGACGGCGAGCTCGGGAGCGAGATTTGCGATCGATCCGGCGCCCATCGTCACCACGACGTCGCCGGGGCGCAGCCGCGAAAGAAGCGCGGCGCGCATCTCCGAAGTGCGCTCGACGAAGACCGGCTCGACGCGCCCGCCGAGGCGCACCGAGCGCACCAGGGACCTCGCGTCGGCGCCGACGATCGGCGCCTCTCCCGCGGGATACACTTCGGCGAGCACCAGCTCGTCGACGGTCGAAAGGACTTTCACGAAATCCTCGAAGAGGTCGCGCGTGCGCGTATAGCGGTGGGGCTGGAACGCGAGCACGATGCGCCGTCCCGGAAACGCTCCGCGCGCCGCGGCGAGCGTGGCCACCATCTCGGCGGGGTGATGGCCGTAATCGTCGACGACGGTGAAGTGCCCGCCGCCCAGCAGCGGCACATCGCCGTAACGCTGGAAGCGCCGTCCCACGCCGGTGAATTCGCAAAGCGCCTTGGCGATCGCCGCATCGGGCGCGCCGACCTCGCGTCCCACCGCGATCGCGGCAAGCGCGTTGAGCACGTTGTGCTCGCCGGGAAGGTTCAGCATCACGTCCAGCGGCGGGAATGCCTTGTCGCGCGACACCGCGCGAAAGCGCATGCGCCCGGCGTCCCAGCCCACGCTTTCGGCGACGAGATCGGCATCGCTCGTCTTGCCATAGGTGAGCATGGGGCGCGTGATGCGCGGCATGACGGCTCTCGCGTGGGGATCGTCCTTGCACATCACCGCGAGCCCGTAGAACGGCAGGTGGCCGAGGAACTCGACGAAGGTGTCCTTCAACCGCTCGAAGTCCTGCCCGTAGGTCTCCATGTGGTCGGCGTCGATGTTGGTGACCACGGAGATGACCGGCTGCAGGTAGAGGAACGAAGCGTCGGACTCGTCGGCTTCGGCGACGAGGAGCTCGCCCTTGCCCAGGCGCGCGTTGGTGCCGATGGAATTCAACCGCCCGCCGATGACGCAGGTGGGATCGAGCCCCGCCTCCCCGAGCACCGCGGCGACGAGCGAAGTCGTCGTGGTCTTGCCGTGCGTGCCGGCGACCGCGATCCCCTGCTTGAAGCGCATCAGCTCGGCCAGCATCATCGCGCGCGGCACGACGGGGATGTGCGCCTCGCGCGCCGCGACGACTTCCGGGTTGTCGGGCTTCACGGCCGAGGAAACCACGACCGCGTCGACGCCGGCGACGTGCGCGGCCGCGTGCCCGATGACGATCCGGATCCCCATCTGGCGCAGGCGGCGAACCGGCGGGTTCTCGGCGAGGTCGGAGCCCGACACGGTGTAGCCGAGATTGGCGAACACTTCCGCGATGCCCGACATCCCCGAGCCGCCGATGCCCACGAAGTGGATGCGCTTCACCTTATGCCGCATGGGCGAGCTCCTGGCATACGTCGGCGCAGCGCGCGGTGGCGTCGGGGTGGCCGAGCTCCCGCGCCTTGCGCGCCATCTGCGCGAGCCGCTCGCGCGTGAGCGCGCCCAGCAGGCCCGCCAGCGCCTCGGGCGAGGTCTCGAGCTGCGGCAGAGTGAGGCCCGCGTCGCGGTCGGAAAGAAAACGCGCGTTGGCCGTCTGCTCGTCGACCACGAACCACGGCAGCGGAAAGAGGATCGCGGCGAGCCCCGCGGCGGTGATCTCGGCCACGGTGATGGCACCCGAGCGGCAGATGAGCACGTCGCACCACGCGTAGCGCTGCGCCATGTCGTCGATGAACGCCACGACCTCGCCCGGCAGGCCCGCGGCCCTGTAGGCGCCCTGCAGGCCCGGGTAGAGCTTTTCGCCCGACTGGTGCACGACCTGCGGACGCGAAGCCGGGGGCAGCGCCAGGAGCGCGGCCAGCACCAGGTCGTTCATCGTCTGTGCGCCGAGGCTTCCGCCGACCACCAGCAAGCGAAGCGGCCCGCCGCGGCCGGCATAGCGTTTCTCCGGAGGATCGATCGCGGCGATCTCGCGGCGCACCGGCGTGCCCAGCCAGTCGACTTTCTTCGGCCGCGGAATGCGATTCACCCAACCCTGGGCGACCTTGCGCTCGAAAGCACCCTGCATTCCCACGATCACGCGATCGGCGACCGTCGCCAGCAAACGATTGGTGATGCCCGCGACCGCGCCCGGCTCGTGAACCACGAGCGGCCGGCCCCACAGCACCGCCATCATGCCGCCGGGGAACGCGACATAACCGCCGAGCGACAACACGACGTCGGGACGAATGCGAAAGATCGCGAACGTCGATTGGCAGAACGCGATGAGGATCCGCAACGGCAGCAAGACCCACGCCATGGGGCCCTTGCCGCGCACGCCGCTGATGTTCACGTTCACGATCGGATAGCCCGCCTGCGCGACGAGCTTGTTCTCCATGCCCGACGGCGTGCCCATCCAGTGGACGTTCCAGCCGCGCAGCTCGAGCGCGCTTGCTATCGCGAGCCCCGGGAAGATGTGCCCCCCCGATCCCGCGGCCATGATGAGAATGGCGCGGCTCACAACGAGCCTCCACGCATGAGATATCGATTCTCCCAGTCGATCCGCATCAGGATCGCGAGCGCCATGCAGGTGACGACGATGCCGGTGCCGCCGAAGGACAGCAGCGGCAAGGTGAGCCCCTTGGTCGGCAAGAGGCCCATGTTCACGCCCATGTTGATGAACGCCTGCACGCCCAGCCACACGCCGATGCCCTGTGCGACGAGCGCGGCGTAGTAGCGCTCGAGGCTCGCCGCCTGCCGGCCCACGGCGAACGCGCGGTGCACGAGGAAGAGGAAAAGGAGGATCACGCCGAGCACGCCGGCGAAGCCCAGCTCCTCGGCGATCACCGCGAGGAGGAAATCGGTGTGCGCCTCGGGCAGGTAGAAGAGCTTCTCCACGCTCGCCCCCAGCCCCACGCCCAGCCACTCGCCGCGGCCGAATGCGATGAGCGAGTGCGACAGCTGGTACCCCGTGCCGTACGAGTCCGCCCACGGATCCATGAACCCGAGGATGCGTTGCAGGCGATACGGCGAGGAGAC
>JBGOST010000228.1:0-4925 GCA_041476125.1 Usitatibacter sp.
AACATGGCTCGCGACGAAGGTTGGCTCGCGGAGCACATGCTGATTCTCGGCGTCGAGAACCCCGAGGGCGACAAGACCTACGTCGCGGCCGCGTTCCCGTCTGCGTGCGGCAAGACGAATTTCGCGATGCTGATTCCGCCGGAGCCTTTCAGGCGACAAGGCTGGGAAGTGACCACGGTCGGCGACGACATCGCGTGGATCAAGCCGGGGAAGAACGGCGAGCTGCGCGCGATCAATCCCGAGGCGGGGTTCTTCGGCGTCGCCCCGGGAACCGGGTGGGACACGAACCCGAATTGCATGGAGACCATCAAGACCAACACCATCTTCACCAACGTGGCGCTCACCCCCGAGGGCGATGTGTGGTGGGAAGGCATGACGAAGCAGCCGCCGCCGAAGCTCACCGACTGGACCGGCAAGGAATGGGCGCCGGGATGCGGGCGCACCGCGGCGCATGCGAACGCGCGCTTCACGGTCGCGGCCGCGCAGTGCCCTTCGATCGACCCGAAGTGGGACGACCCGGAAGGCGTGCCCATCGATGCGTTCATCTTCGGCGGGCGACGCTCGACCACCGTGCCGCTGGTGACGGAAGCGAAGAGCTGGAGCGACGGCGTGTACATGGCCGCCACGCTCGGCTCCGAGACGACCGCCGCGATCACGGGCAAGGTCGGCGTCGTGCGCCGCGACCCGTTCGCGATGCTCGCCTTCTGCGGCTATCACATCGCCGACTACGTCGCGCACTGGCTCAAGATCGGCAAGGCGCTGCCGACGACGCCGAAGATCTACCTCGTCAACTGGTTCCGCAAGGACGCCAACGGCAAGTTCATCTGGCCGGGCTACGGCGAAAACATGCGCGTGCTCAAGTGGATCATCGAGCGCGCCGAAGGCAAGGCGGACGCCCGGTCCACGCCGCTCGGCAATGTGCCGCGCGAGCTCGACATGCGCGGGCTCGAGTCGGTCGGTCCCGCGCGCGTCGCGGCGGCCACCGAGGTGTCGAAGCCGGAATGGCAGGGCGAGATGAAGCTGCACGCGGAAATGGTCGAGGGCAAGCTCGCCGAGCGCGCGCCGCCGGAGATGCTGAAGCGCTTCGAAGAGCTCAAAGCGGCCTTTGCATAAAGCCCCGATGCGTTCCGCCGCCGCCGCTGCTGTTGCATGCCTCGTGGCGCTCGGATCGTTCGCCGCGGGACCTATCTACCCGGATGTCTCGAGCGCCCGCGCCGATATCGATGCGGCGATGAAGCAGGCTCGCGCCACGCACAAGCGCGTGCTCGTCGATTTCGGCGGCAACTGGTGCGGCGACTGCAAGGTGCTCGACCTCAATTTCCACAAGCCGGAGAACGCGGCGCTGCTGGAAGGCGGATTCGTGCTGGTGCACGTGAATGTCGGCGACAAGGGCATCAGCGACAACTTCGACGTGGCGGAGCGCTACGGCATCCCGCTGAAGAAGGGCGTGCCGGCTTTGGCAGTGGTAGAAAGCGACGGCAAGCTCCTCTACGCGCAGAAGAACGGCGAATTCGAGAACATGCGCAAGATGGATCCGGCCTCGGTCCACGAATTCCTCCGGCAGTGGAGCCCCGCGCGGCCGAAGTAGCGCGATCGCCGTCTCGCCTCCGATGAAACCCTCCTTGCACGACGCCGCGGTCCGGGAACGTGCCGATAGCCTCGTCGCCACCCTCCTCGATTCGGTTCGCATCGCTTCGGTGAGCCTCACCGGCGAAGGCATCGCCGACCAGGTCGGGTTCCTGCGCAAGCGCCTCGAGGGCTGGGGCTTCCACGTGGAAGTCCACGACACCACGAGCCATCCCATCATCTATGCGGAGACGGGGCCGAAGGAGGCGAAGTTCACGTGGCTTCTCTACGGCCACTACGACGTCTACCCCGCCGACGAGAAGCAGGAGGGCTGGCGCACCAAGCCCTTCGAGCCGGTGGTCGAAGGCGACCGC
Source organism: Usitatibacter sp. (assembly GCA_041476125.1). GTDB lineage: Bacteria > Pseudomonadota > Gammaproteobacteria > Burkholderiales > Usitatibacteraceae > Usitatibacter. The sequence goes on from JBGOST010000228.1 coordinate 1,941, forward strand.
GTGTGGGGCCGCGGAACGGGTGACAACAAGGGTCAGCACCTGGCGATGCTCAACGCGATCGCGCTGTGGAAGGAGCTTCACGGCGGGCTGCCGATCCGCGTCAAGGTGATCCTCGAGGGCGACGAGGAAACGGGCAGCGTTCCGCTGCCGAAATTCATCGAGGCGAATCGCGCGCGGTTGAAGGCCGACCTGTGCTGCTACTCCGACGGCCCGATGTTTCCCAACGACCAGCCCGTATTGCTCATGGGCGTGCGCGGCAATCTCGGGCTCGAATTCGTCGCCAAGGGCGCCAAGCGCAACCTGCACTCGGGGAATTTCGGCGGTGTCGCGCCGAATCCGACGCTCGACCTCGTGCATCTGTTGGCCGAGATGGTCGATCGCGAGGGGCGGCTGCTGGTGCCGGGAGTGGGTTACGCGGAGGTGAATGTCGCCGCCGCGGACCTCGCCGCGGTGAAAGCGCTCAAGGTCGACCACGCGGGCTTCAGGGAAAGCGTGGGCGTGGAGCCCACCACCGGGGCCGACGACGCGCTCTTCCACGAGCGGCTCATGCTGCGCCCGTCGTTCAACGTCTCGGGATTCGCCGCCGGATACACGGGAAGCGGGCAGAAGACGATCATCTTCAAGGAAGCGCTCGCCAAGGCCGATGTTCGGTTGGTCGGCGGGCAGGATCCCGACAAGGTTCTCGAAGCGATTCGCGAGTTCGCGCGCAAGCGCGGCTACCACGGCATCGAGATCCGCAGCCTCAAGGGAACGCCCGCCTCGCGCACGCCGCTCGACCATCCGATGGTGCCGCTGGTGAAGAGCGCCGTGGAAAAAGGCTTCGGCAAGCCCGTGCTCGTCGTTCCTTCGCTCGGCGGCACCACGCCCGACTTCGTCTTCACGCGCCTGCTGGGACTACCGTCGATCGTCGTGCCGCTCGCCCCCTACGACGAAAACAACCACGCGCCCAACGAATCCACCAAGGTCTCGCTCTACCTCGCCGGAATCCGCTCGGGGCTCGCCCTCATCGAAGCCCTAGGGAAATAAGAGGGTCAGACTCCAATATTCGCTTTGCGCGATCCACCGCCCTGAATATTGGAGCCTGACCCTCTTATTTCACTGGAGGAAGCATGGAGTACGTGCAGCTCGGGGCGAGCAGCCTCAAGGTCTCGCCGCTTTGCCTGGGAACGATGATGTTCGGCGACCGCACCGACGCGGCCGAGGCGGGACGCATCGTCGCCTCCGCCCGCGAGGCGGGCGTCAACTTCATCGACACCGCGGACGTCTACGCGAAGGGCGAATCGGAGCGCATCACCGGCAAGCTGATCGCCCCCGATCGCGATCGCTGGGTGCTCGCGACCAAGGTCGGCAACCCGATGGGAGACGATCCCAACCGGCGCGGCACGGGACGCAAGTGGATCATGCAGGCGATCGACGAGAGCCTCGAGCGCCTCGGCACCGACTACGTCGATATCTACTATCTCCATCGCGACATCGAGGAAACGCCGCTCGAGGAAACGCTCACCGCGATGGCGGACGTCATCGCCGCGGGCAAGGCGCTGCACTTCGGCGTGTCGAACTACCGTGGCTGGAGAATCGCCGAGGTGATGCACGTTTGCCGTGAGATGGGCGTCTCGCCCCCCGTGGCGAGCCAGCCCTACTACAACGCGATGAACCGCCAACCCGAGAACGACATCCTTCCCGCGTGCGCCTACTACGGCATCGGCGTCGTTCCGTACAGCCCGCTCGCGCGCGGCGTGCTCACCGGCAAGTACGCGCCGGGCCGCGAGGCGCCCGCCGATTCGCGCATCGGGCGCAAAGACAAGCGCATCCTCGAGACCGAATTTCGCGAGGAGTCGCTCGCCATCGCGCAGAGACTCAAGGGACACGCCGAGAAGAAAGGGATGTCCGCCGGCCATTTCGCGTTCAACTGGGTGCTCGCCAACCGCGTGGTGTCGAGCGTCATCGGCGGGCCGCGCACGCTAGAGCAATGGAACGACTACCTCGCCGCGCTCGGCAAGAAGTTCGACGGCGAGGACGAGGCGCTCGTCGATTCGCTGGTACGGACAGGACACCCCTCGACGCCGGGCTACAACGATCCGGCATATCCGATGCGCGGGCGCATCGTCGGCGCCGCAATGCCCGGCAAGCAATGACCGATGTGAACGACTTCGTCCTTGCGCACGGTTCGCGCATGATCGGAATCGCGGAAATAGCGCTCTTTACAGTCGCACTTATTTGGACGCGAAAGATTCGCGACTCTTCGGGGCGCGAGGCGTTCTGGCATCGCCGGCCCCTGGCGGCCGGGGTGCTCTGCATTGCATTCTCACTGCTGGTTCAATTTCCGCCCAATGCTTTCGATTGGCTGACGTTCAAGGACCTTGGGGTGGCGTCTGCCATGCTCGGAGCGGGATATGCCTTCATCCTCTTTGCGGTGTATCGCTTTTTCAAGCACCCGACCTGAGCGCTTCGATCCGCTCGACGGCGCGCGCGATTCCTCCGCCCTCGCGCAGCCGCGCTGCCGCCTCCAGCCGCGGCCCCGGCGGCAGCGCCAACGCCTCCTCGAGCGCGGCGCGCAACCGTGCCGCTGTGAGCTTGCGCACCGGGATGCCCGCGGGCGCGATGCCGAGACTGCGCAAGCGATAGGCGTAGTAGAACTGATCCATGATGTGCGGCACCAGGACCTGCGGCGCACCCGCGCGCAACGCCGCCGCCGTCGTTCCCGATCCGCCGTGGTGAACCACCGCGGCCACGCGCGGAAAGAGCTTCGCGTGCGGCATCGGACCATGCACCACCTTCACCGACGCGGGAAGATTCCCACCGCCGATTCCCGCCCATCCCTTGCTGAGGAGCAGGCGCCGGCCGTCCGCGCCCGCGCCCTCGAGAATCGCGCGCGTGATGCGCTCCGCATCGTCCGTGACCATGCTGCCGAAGCCTACGTAAACGGGCGGCGGCCCCGCATCGAGGAAGGCCGCGACCTCCGCATCGAGCGGAGCCGCATCGTCA
>JBGOST010000229.1:0-4925 GCA_041476125.1 Usitatibacter sp.
CGGAATAGACCTTCATCTATTCGGCGGGCGTCGCGTAGGGCTCGTCCTCGGCGACGAACTCCTTCTCCTTCAGCGCATCGTCGATCCACGCGCGCACGCCCGGCGCGCCGAGCAGCGCGTCGCGGTAGCGCTGCGCCTCTTCCCCGAGCTTCACGCCGTAGGTCTTGACGCGCATCACCACCGGGGCGTACATCGCGTCGGCCGCGCAAAACGCGCCGAAGAGGAAGGGGCCGCCGGAGCCGTAACGCTTGCGCGCCTCGCCCCAGAGCTGCTCGATGCGATCGATGTTCGCCTGCACCGCGGGGCTCATTCCCTTGCCCGGATGCGCGCCGCGGATGTTCATCGGCATGCTCGAGCGCAGGTCGCGGAAGCCCGAATGCATCTCGGCCGAGGCCGAGCGCGCGAAGGCGCGCGCGGCCGCGTCGCGCGGCCAGACGTTCTTGTCGGGATGCCACTCGTGCAGCGCCTCGGCGATGGCGAGCGTGTCCCAGATCGCTTGGGCGTCGCGCCACAGCACCGGCAGCAGCCGCGAGGGCGACCAGCGCTCGATTTCGGCATCCCATTCCTGGGAATGGAAGCGAAGCTTCTTCTCCTCGAAGGCGATGCCGAGCTGCTTCATGAGCACCCAGGGGCGCATCGACCAGGAAGAGTAGTTCTTGTTTCCGATGACGAGGGTCAATCCGGGCATGGCTTCACCTTCCTGCGTAGTGGCGATACCGCTGGTAGCGCGCACGCACACCGGTATCCGCGAGGTATTGGGGGACGACCGCCTCGAGCGTTGCAGGCGCGAAGCCGAACACTTCCGGGAATGGGCCCGCGCACACGTTGTCCACGCTCATCGAGCGCAGGTTGTCGCGCGTGATGAGTTTGCCCGGCAGGTTCTCGAGGACGAACGCCTGCAGGGAGGCGAGCACGCCCGGAAGGCGGACGATGCGGCGGCGCAGTTGCAGGGTGTCCGCGACGAAGCGCACCAGCTCCTCGAGGGTGCAGACGCGCGGCCCGCCGAGATCGTAGGACCGACCGAAGGTATCGCAGCGCCCGAGCGCGGTGACGAAGCAACGCGCCACATCCTCGACCCAGATCGGCTGGAAACGGGCTTTCGCCGCGCCCAGGGGGATCACCGGGAACATCCGGGCAAGAGACGCGAAGAGGTTCAGGGACCGGTCGTGCTCGCCGAAGATCAGCGAGGGCCGGAAGATCGCGAACGGTAGCGCCTCACCCGCCTCGCGCACCGCGGCCTCGCCTTCGCCCTTGGAGCGCAGGTAGCGGCTGGGACCCGTGGTCGAGGCGCCCAGCGCGCTCATGTGCAGCAGCTGCCGCACGCCCGCGGAGCGGCACGCGCGCACGATCTTGCGCGGCAGCTCGACGTGCACCGACTGGAAGCTCGCGCGGCGGCGCTCGTGGAGGATGCCGGCCAGGTTCACGACCGCGTCCATGCCCTCGAACGAGCGCGCGAGCGAGGCTTCGTCGTGGGGATCGGCGACCATGACCTCGAGCGTGGGCAGCACGAGAAGCGCGTTGGCCCGCGGAGTGCTGCGCGTGACCACGCGCACGCGGTAGCCGCGCGAGCACGCCTGCTCGGCGATCGAGCGACCGACGAACCCGGTTCCTCCGATGATGCAGATGCTTTCGATGTCCATGGGATCAGGGAATGTAGGATGCGAACGCCGCGTCGCCGCCGCGGCCGGGGACGGTCCCCAAAAGCTCGTGCAGGCTCGCCGTCTTGCCGGTGAGCCGGTGGCGGTAGTACCACGCGTTGGTGAACACCTTCTTCACGTAGTCGCGCGTTTCGGCGAAGGGAATGGTCTCGACGTAGACCGCGCCCTCGAGTGGCTTCTCGTCGCGCCATCGACGAGCGCGACCCGGGCCCGCGTTGTACGCGGCGGCGGCGAGGATCGGGTGGCCGAGCTCGTTCAGGACGCGACGGAAGTAATACGTTCCCATCAACAGGTTCACCTCGGGCCGGATCAGCATCTCCGAGCGAAACGGGCTGATCGAGATCTGCTTGGCGACCCAGCGCGCCGTGGCCGGCATGAGCTGCATGAGGCCGGCGGCGCCTACGCGCGAGCGCGCGTCGGGCACGAAGCGGCTCTCCTGGCGGATCAGGCCATAGACGATCGCCTCGTCGACGCCCCATTGGCGCGCGGCCGCCGACAGCGATTCGCGGTGCGGGGTCGGGAAGCGCTGCGCGTAGTCGTGGATCTGCACCGTGCGCTCGGCGGTATTGATCGCGCGCTCGGGCTCGTTGGCGATTCGCGCCACCTCGGCGGCGGCGAGCAGGGTGGGATCGTCGAATCCGCGGATCGCCCAGATCCACTCGCGCAACGCCTCGTTGTCGAGGTTCAACCGGTAGAGCTCGAGCGCGCGGTGGATGCCCTCGAGCGCGCGCACGCGGTCCAGGTCGGCCTGCGGCGGGTGAAAGCCGCTCCACTGCGGCGTCACCGCGATTCCCGCCTCCTCGGCCGCGAGCACCGCGTAGAAGCTCTGGCCGCCGGCGAGGCCCTTGAAGAGCGCGTCGGCGGCCTCGGGCGAGCCCAGCGCGCGCAGGGCGCGCGCGCGCCAGTAGCGCCACGCCGGCTCGCGCGCCTCTTCGGGCGGCAACGCCTGGATCGCCGCGAGCACTTCCTTCCAGTCGCCGGCGCGCATCGCGGCGCGCGCCCTCCAGGCGACCTGCGAGTCGGTGAGCGCGCCGTCCTTCGCGTTGGCATACCACTCGAGGGCGCGCGGATGGTGGTTCATCGCCGCCTGCCAGGCGACCTGGCCCCACGCATAGCGGGCGGCATCGGCCCCGAGGCGCGGGGCAAGCGCGGCAAGGCGATCGGCGGCATCCTCGGGCTTCCTGCCGGCGAGGCGGGCCAGGGCGAAGACCACGGTCTCGAGCGCGGCTCGCGTGAGCGGCTGCAGCTTCTCGCGCGCGAGGAAGCCCGAGGGATCGGAGTTCGCCTTGTCGAGCGCCCTGTCGTTCAGTGCCAGGCGCGCGGGCAGGAGCGCATTCACGCGCCTGGCTTCCCTCACGCTGCCCGCGGCGAGCATCCGGCGCGCGCGCTCCCAGGCCTCGCCCTCGGTAATTCGCCGCGAAGCGGCCAGCGCCGCGAAGACCGGGTCGCATGCGGCGGTGGTCTCGCGCCACGACAGGAACAGCGCGCGCGCCTCGGCGACGACCTCCGGATCGGCGCGCGCGAGCCGTTCCTGGAACGAGTAGCATGTGATCTCGACATCGTCGCCCAGCACGCGTGAGTATTCCGCGCGGAAGAGCTCCCATGATCCCGATGCGCCGAGGGCTTTCAGCCAATCGCGCCGCAGGCTTTCGGCGAGGGGCGACGACGGGTAGCGCGCGAGGAACGCCTGCAAGTCCCGGGGATCGCTGCGCTCGAGGTTGCCCGCGAGCAGCCAATAGGCCGGATAGGGCTCGAGGATGTGCCCCGCGAGGCGGTTGCGATAGGTCTCGAGGAGTCTCCACTGCCCGCGCAGGGCGGCATCGTGGGCGGCGAGCACTTCCGCGTCCGTGCCAGGTTGGGCGCGTGAGGCCGCGCTCGCCACCGCGATCGTCGCGGCGCACAGCGCAGTCCCCATCGTCTTGATGCAAGTCAAGGCCATTCGCATCCCCGGTAACTACCTTTCGCAGATAAAATTATAGTCTCGCTTACCGCGCGCCCCCGGATTCCCCCATGTCCCCCGCAGATCCCCTGTTCTGGACGGCACTCCTCAAGATCATCGGGGTGAACATCGTTCTGTCCGGCGATAACGCGGTGGTGATCGCGCTCGCGGCCCGCTCGCTGCCCCCGAAGCAGCAGAAGCAGGCGATCATCTGGGGCTCGGGCGCGGCGATCGTGCTGCGGATCGTGCTGACCCTTTTCGCCGTGGCGTTGCTCGCGTTCGCCTGGCTCAAGCTCGTCGGCTCCGTGCTCCTGCTCTGGATCGGCATCAAGCTGATGGTCCCGGAGGACGAGGATCCGGGCGTGACCGCGAGCGACAACCTGTGGGTCGCCATCCGCACCATCCTCATCGCCGACCTGGTGATGAGCCTCGACAACGTGATCGCGGTCGCCGCCGCGGCAGGCGGCCATTGGGGGCTCATGATCATCGGCCTCGCGATCTCGATCCCGATCGTCATCTTCGGCGCGACCCTGCTCGTCAAGCTGATGGAACGTTTTCCCGTCATCATCACCATCGGCGCGGCCCTGATCGGCTTCGTGGCCGGCGAGATGGCCTGGGAAGACGCCGCCCTCGCCGCCTGGACGAGCCCGTACCCGCCGAGCATGAAGTACGTCCCCGCGGTCCTTTGCGCCGCACTTGTGGTGGTTTGGGGGCAGTGGCTCGCGCGCCGCGCCGGGACGCGCAAGCTCGAAGCAGGCAGCACCGCCGGTTAGGGACAGACAGGCACCCGGGCGCCGCCGGCGCCCGCGGCTACAAGTCCCAGCGAACCGATTTCGTCGACTATCCCGAGGAGAATGCCCATGAAGTCCAGCTTGCTCAGCAGCAGAACCATCGCAGTGGTGGCGGCGACCGCGCTCACCTTTCTCGCTCCCGCCTACGCGTGGGAGCCCAACAAGACCGTGGAGTTCATCGTTCCCGCCGGCACCGGCGGCGGCGCCGACCAGATGGCGCGCCTGATCCAGTCGATCGTGGCGAAGCACAACCTCATGAAGCAGCCGATGGTGGTCGTGAACAAAGGCGGCGGCGCGGGGGCGGAAGGCTTCCTCGACGTGAAGGGCGCCAAGGGCGACGCGCACAAGATCATCATCACGCTCTCCAACCTCTTCACCACGCCGCTCGCCACCGGCGTGCCCTTCAACTGGAAGGACCTGACCCCGGTGGAGATGATGGCGCTCGACCAGTTCGTGCTGTGGGTCAACTCCGAGACGCCGTACAAGAGCGCCAAGGATTACATCGCGGCGGTGAAGGCCGGCGGCCCCAACAAGTTC
>JBGOST010000230.1:0-4877 GCA_041476125.1 Usitatibacter sp.
CGGTCAAGTCCGAGGTCGCCGCGCCTGACACGAGGAAAGCCTTGCCCTTGTCCTTGGTGATCTGGTTGATGGCGAGCGCCACCGACGAAGTCGGCACGTCCACGATCACGTCCACGCCATCGGCGTCGTACCACTTGTTGGCGATCTGCGAGCCGATGTCCGGCTTGTTCTGGTGGTCGGCGAACACGACCTCCACGTTGAGCCCCTTCTCCTTCGCCTTGAAATCCTCCACCGCCATCTTCGCGGCGAGCGTCGATCCGGGGCCCGCGATGTCCGCGTAGGTTCCGGACTGGTCGTTCATCACGCCGATCTTGACGACGTTGCCCGAAATCTGGGCGTTCGCTCCGGCCGACAGGGCCAGTGCCGCTGCGGCAACCAATGTCTTCAGTTTCAATTTCATTGCGATCACTCCTCTAGAACATCGATGGACTACACACCCAGGTACTCGTGAAGCATGCCTGTCTTCGCTTCGAGTTCCGATGCTGGAAACGACTGTGCGATCTTGCCGTGTTCCATCACGTAATGACGGTCCGCGAGCGGTGCGGCGAACCTGAAATTCTGCTCCACCAGGACGATGGTGAAGCCGCGCTCCTTCAGCTTGATGATGATGCGCCCCAGGGCCTGCACGATGACCGGGGCGAGCCCCTCGGTGATTTCATCGAGCAGCAGGAGATTGGCGCCGGTGCGCAGGATCCTCGCCATTGCCAGCATCTGCTGCTCGCCGCCCGAGAGCTTCGTGCCCTGCGCGGTCTTGCGGCGCTCGCCCAGGTTGGGAAACATCGCGTAGATCTCCTCCACGCTCATGCCGCCCTTGGCGATCTCGGGGGGAAGCGTCAGGTTCTCCTCGACCGAGAGGCTCGAGAAGATGCCGCGCTCCTCGGGACAATAGCCGATGCCGAGGTGCGCGATCTTGTACGTGGGCCAGGTGACGGTCTCGACGCCGTTCACGACGATCGAACCGGTGCGCCGGCCGACCAGTCCGAGGATCGCCTTCAGCGTCGAAGTGCGCCCCGCCCCGTTGCGCCCGAGGAGCGTCACGACTTCGCCCTTGTGGACCGTGAGGTCGACGCCGTGCAGCACGTGCGACTCGCCGTACCACGCATGGACGTTGGCGACGCGCAGGACCTCCTCAGCCATGCCGAGCGCCTCCGGCGCCATCCGTTGAAGAACTCCCCATGTAGGCCTCCATCACCTGCGGATTGGTGGACACCTCGGAATACGGCCCTTCGGCGAGCACCGCGCCGCGCTGCAGCACGGTGATGCGGTCGCAGATTCCCGCGACGACGCTCATGTTGTGCTCGACCATGAGGACGGTGCGGCCGACGGCGACTTCCTTGATCAGGTTCGTGATCCGGTCCACGTCCTCGTGGCCCATGCCCGCCGTGGGCTCGTCGAGCAGCATCAGCTCCGGCTCCATCGCGAGCGTGGTGGCGATCTCCAGCGTTCTCTTGCGCCCGTACGCCAGCTCGCCAGCGTGGATACGCGAGAACTTCACGAGGTCGACTCTCTCGAGCAGCGCCATGGCGCGCGCGTTGAGCACGTCGAGCGTCTTCTCGCGCGTCCAGAAATGGAAGCTCGTGCCCAGGCCGCGCTGCAGCGCGATGCGCACGTTCTCGAGCACCGTGAGGTTGGGAAAGACGGCCGAGATCTGGAACGAGCGGATCACGCCACGCCGCGCAACGTCGCTGGGCTTCTCGCGCGTGATGTCCTGCCCGTTGTAGACGATCGTCCCGGCCGTGGGCGGCAGGAACTTCGTGAGCAGGTTGAAGGTGGTGGTCTTGCCGGCGCCGTTGGGACCGATGAGCGCGTGGATGGCGCCGCGCTTGACCTTGAGGTCCACCCGGTCGACCGCGACGAATCCCTTGAACTCCTTCGTGAGGCCGCGCGTTTCGAGGATGGTGTCGCCGTTCATCTAGGAGGGAATGCCCGGCTTCATCCGCGCGAGGGCGCGTGACGGGACCTTTGGGGATTGTCCGGGAATGCTACTCCATGCGGGACTTCACGGGCAAGGAGCCGGAAGCCGAATTCCTCAGGCGAATTCGAGATTTACGTCCAAACTGCCTGGGCTTCCGGGCACCCCGGAAGCCCGCGGTTCGCGAGCGGCGCTAGCCCCCGCGACGGCCGAATGCCACCGCCCCCTGGTTGCCTCCGAGGTTGTACATCATGCCGGCGCGGTTGCCGGTGGGTCCCGCGAAGAAGCCGTCGATGCTGCCGGCGGCGGTCGCGCCGCAGTTGGGCGAGCAGCTGATGGTGAGCGGCGACGGGTTCGGCACTCCCGCGATGGGCGTGCCGCTGTAGGCCGAGAAATACGCGTCGCGGTAGATCGGCACGTTGGTCGCGCTGCCGTTCCACGTCTGGTTGTTGATGCCGATGGTGACGGCGGTGTCGACGGTGCGATTGGTGAAGTTCGCGTTGAGGACGGCCGAATTGAGCGTTCCGACCTGCCCCGCACCATTGGTGGGATGGGTCGAGCCGATCACGTCGTAGGCCGCGGTGCCGGTGAGCGGAAGAGCCACGGGGCCGGCCTGCTGGCCGGCGAAGATGTAGTGCAGGCTCGCGTTGCCGAGGAAGAGCTGGTCGGTCTGCCCGGAGCGCGCGACCTGCGCGGTTCCGCCGCCCCAGCGGCCCCAGACGAGCCCGGTCTCGGGATCGAACCCCGACTCGACGACCTGCGCGGTGCCGATCGTGTAGTTCGAATGCGAGCCGAAGCGCGAATACGGCGCCGAGAACGCGGTGACGCGGTTCTGCGAGTCGAACGTGACCTCGTCGGGGCGATCCGTGGTCGCGTAGCTGCGGATGAAGTCGGGAAGCAGCCCCGCCGGATCCGAAATGCGGCCTTCCCGGAACGAGGCCGCGCCGTCCTGGTGCGGGCCGCTGAACGCCGACACGCCGGTGAGGAAATTCCATGCCGACGTGCTCGTCGCGGTGCGATCGGAGATGCCATATCCCAGGATGATGCCCGCGAGGCCCGTGCCCACGAAGCTGCCCTCGAAGCTGCCCGTGAGGTTGGCGTTGCCCGTGGAATTCTGTCCGGTGCCGTTGGTGATGACGAGGCGATCCGAGGTGGACCCGTAGAACGCATTGAGCGAGAACGGAACGCCGGCGGCAGCCAGCTGCCACGAGCCTCCCGAGTTGGTTCCGGCCGCGGGCAGCGCAAGGGCCAGCTGCAGCCCGAGCGTGCGCGCGGTGAAGTTCACGTTGACCGACGCCGCGCCCAGCGTCCCGGCCGTATTGAGCTGGTTGGTGGGCGAGGTCGCCGCGATCAATGTGTACGTGGCTGTGCCGGTGAGCACATCGGCGAGATACAGCGGATATCCCGACGCGCCGACGATCCAGTGAATGCTGCCGGGAAGGGCCGTCGAAGAGCCGGCGCCGAAGATCCCGAGGCCGGCGTTCTCGTATCTTCCGAGGGTGATCGCCTGGCCGTCGACCACGATCAGCTGCGAGTCGCGCAGCGTGCCGCCGGTGATCGCCGGGGAGATGCCGCTCTGCGTCCCCGCATACGACGTGTAGCCGCGGAACTCGTTGCCGTTCAACTGCATCTGGCTCGTGATCGCCTGCCCGGGGAACGGCGAGCCGGCGGCGATGATGATGTCGTGAAGCCCGATCGGGTCGCCGCTCAGGTTCGCGGTGGCGTCGATGTCGCTCACGAAGCCCAGGCCGTTGTTGCCCACCATCGTCGCGTTCTGCTGTTGCGAGGCCGGCAGCGCCGGCGTGTCGCTCGGGGAGAAGTTGCGCGTATCCGCCGAGCCTCCGGTGGCGGGCGCGCTTTCCGTCGCCTTCGCGGCCGTCATGTTGGTTGCGACATCGGCGATGAAGCGCGGCGTCGGGATGTAGCGCGGCGGCTGGGTGCCCGCGACCATGACCGTCTGGCCCGGCCCGGTGATGAGCGTGGACGCGCCGCCTTGCTGGGCGGGAAGGCCGGGTCGGGCCTCGGCGAGGATGTTGGTGATCGAGTGGCTGCCCTCGATGGTGTGGTTGATCGCGACCCCGCCCTCGACCTTGGAGGCGCCGGTGATGCTCTCGTCGCATTCCTGGCCTTCGCACGCGTGCAGGATATTGCCCGAGCCGCGGATGCCGACGGTGGCGACTCGCGTCTTCATCACGAACTTGTCGCGGTTGGTCGAGGCGATGAGGCCGGTGAAGGTGCGCAGCGTCCCCTTCACGAGGTTCAGGATCGCGCCCTGGTCGGAATCGCGCCGGTCGGGATACGCCTCGATCTGGAACTGCGTGTTGGGCCGCAGCGACAGGCGGGCCTGATCGACCATGCTCAGCTGCGCCATGCCGTTGCCGCCCGTGGCGATGCGGTCGCCCGGATCGACCGCCGTGCCCTTCACCGGCGTGGAACGCTGGCCGTTGGCTTTCGTGAGGCTCACATCGCCCACGACGAACGTGAACTCCCCGCTGGCCGCACTCGCCATCAATGGAGCGGCGGCCAGCGCGGCGATGAGCAAGCGGTTCACTTTGCTGAGGGCGGGTCGGTTCATGGGTTCGTCTCCGGGCTAGAGCATGTCGCAGCGTATCGTCGAGGACACTTCGCCGCGGTTGAAATCGTAGATGTCGATGTTGGAGCTGTTGTGCGAATACGCGTACTGCAGCCGCAGCGTGCACTTGTCGCGGAATTGCCAGGCGAGGCCGAGGCCGAGCTCGCCGTACGCGTCCTTGCCTTTCTGGACTTCGGTGGAGCGCGCGAAATCATCCTTGTCGCGGCGCAGGATCAGCGCGAGCGTGTTGAAGGCCTGCAGCTTGGGCGTGAGCGAGTACTGGAAGTAGCTGCGCAGGCCCGCGAGGTTCTTGCTCTTGCTCGAGGTGCCCGAGACTCCGTTCTCGAAATCCCTGGCGGCGCGGTCCTCGGTCACGAAACCGCTCACGTAGAC
>JBGOST010000231.1:0-4867 GCA_041476125.1 Usitatibacter sp.
CGCCTCCCGAGCGCGCTCGCCGCGGCTGGAAGAACTCCGCGGCGGGTTCGGCGAGGACGCGCCGCTGGAACGCGCCGAAGCCCTTTTGCAGCTCGAGGTCGTTGCGGCCCTGGTAGGCGAGATAGAAGTTGGCCCAGCGGATCTCCCTCAATGCCGCTTCGGCCGTGGCGAAACGGAACCGCGGCGCGGCTTCGTGGAGCCGCTCGAGCCCCAGTGCGTATTCGCGGCGGCTTTCCTCGAGGTGCTCGACGCTTGCGTAGATCTGCGGCAGCACGAGGTTCGCGCCGAGGGCGGCCATGAGGCTCGAAGGGTCCACCTCGGAGATCGCACGGTACTGCAGGCGCGCGCCCTCGCGATGCCCGGTCTCGGCGAGGAGCTCGGCCAGCGCGATGCGCGCCTTGAGGTGCCCGGGCGCGGAGTTGATCGCCGCGCGGTAGGCCTGGAAGGCGCCGTTCACGTCGCGCTTGCGGCGCAGGATGTCGCCCACCAGCAGCCTCGCCTCGGTGTGCACGGGGTCGGTGCGCACGGCCGCCTGCGCGTGCTCGAGCGCGTGCTTGTCGTCGGCGCGAAGCTTGTAGATTCGCGCGAGGTTGAAATGCGCCATCGCGTAGCCCGCGTCGAGCGACAATGCGTAGTTGAAGGCCCGCATCGCCTCCTCGATCCGATTCAGGACGAGGAAGGCCATGCCGAGGTTGTTCCAGCCTCGGACATGCGTCGCATCGGCGGTGACGGCGGCGCGAAAATTCTCGACGGCTTCGGCGGCCCTCCCCTGGTCCATGCGCACGCTGCCCAGGCCCATGTGGCCCGCGACCCACTCGGGGCGCGCGGCGACCACCCTCGCGTATCTCTCCTCGGCCCCGGCGAGGTCGCGGCGGTCGTGCAGAACGCCGGCTTCGAGCAACAGGAACGACGGCTTCTCGCCGCCGGCGGCGATGGCGCGCGCGACACTCGCCTGCGCTTCGCCCAGTCGACCCGACTGATGCTCGGCGAGCGCCTTCAGGTGCCAGACATCCGCAAGGCCGGGGTTGCCGGCGAGAACCTCGTCGTAGGTCGAGATCGCGCGCGCGAGATCGCCCCGCGAATGATGCGCCCGCGCCTCCTCGATGCGCTGCTCGCTCATGGGATCGTCGCGTCGTGCGGCGCGCGCAAGACGCCGCGGCCGGCGAGCCAGCGATGGGGAAGCCTCACCACGCCGTAGTCGCGCGATTCGCCCGTGACGACGATCTGCACCTCGACCGTGTCGAAGACGCGCAGCCCTTCGGCGTCGAGCGTATGGGCGCGCAGGCGGTACTTGCCGGGCAGCAGCTCCAGCGCGTCGAAGCGCACCGCGAAAGCGAATTTGCGCTGCGAGAGGCGAGCGGGTTGGTATTCGGTCTCGTTGGAATGCGCGCCGTAGATCGGGCTGCCGTCGAGGCGCGTGATGCCCATGAGGATCACCGGCGCGCGATCGTCGGGCTCGTAGGCGATTCCCTGGAGTACCAGCGATGCGCCATGGCGAAAGACCGAGGCCGGCGCGCCCGCATCGTCCTCGGTCCAGATCTCCACGATCCTCGGCACCGGACCTTGGGCCAGCGCAGGGGTGGCCGGGGCGGAAACCGACTTCTCCTCGTGGTAGGTGAGGTACTCGCGTGTCACGTCGAAGGCGTTGCCGTGCATGCGCACCTTCCCGTGGTGGATCCAGAGCGCGGTGCGGCAGAGCGTCTGGATGTGGAACATGCTGTGCGAGCAAAGCAGCAGCGTGCCGCCGCCGGCAAGGAAGCGCTCGAGCCACGTGATGCACTTCTTCTGGAAGGATTCGTCGCCGACCGCGAGCACCTCGTCGGTGATGAGCAGCTCGGGCTCGAGGGTGGTGGCCACCGCGAACCCCAGGCGCACCACCATGCCGGAGGAGTAGTGCTTGATCGGCTCTTCGATGTGCTCGCCGATGTCGGCGAACGCGATGATCGATTCGACCTTGGCTTGCGTCTGGCTCCTCGACAAGCCCATCAGGGCGCCGGACAGGTAGATGTTCTCGCGGCCGGTGTAGTCGGGATGGAACCCGCTGCCGAGCTCGAGCAGCGCGCCGACCCGGCCGTTGACTTCGATCGTGCCGGTCGTCGGGCGCACGACCCCGGCGACGATCTTCAACAGCGGCGATTTTCCCGCGCCGTTCTCGCCGATGATGCCGACCGATTCCCCGCGCTTCACCTCGAGGTCGATCGCTTCGAGCGCTCGGAAGTGCGGCCGGTCGCGGCGCTGCATCAGCAAGGCGAGCAGCGTGCGCAGCCGGTCGCCGCCCGTGGCGACTTTCGGATAGTCCTTGGACACGCCGCGTAGCCGCATGAGCATGCGAGGTTCGGGGGTGATCGGAGTCACAGGAACTCTTCGAAGCTCGGCGAGAGCCGGTTGAAGATCCACAGGCCCCCAAGGAAGACCGCCACGCAGCCCAGGGCGGCAATGGCGTCCCCCGCGACGAGCCCCGAGCCCTGGAGGAGGACTTCGCGCAGGCGCTCGGAGAACCAGGCGAGCGGATTGACGAGCAGCCACTTGCGGAAGACCTCGGGGGCGAGGCTCGCGGGGTAAAGGATGGGAGAGGCGTAGAAGAGAACCATGATCAGGACCTGCACCACGTGCGCGACGTCGCGCAGGAGCGTCTGCAGGGCCGCCAGGAGCGCTCCGATGCCCGTGGCGAGGAGGATGTAGGGCAGGAGGAGGACCGCGGCCACGGGAAGCCCTGAGAGGCGTATGGGCTCGCCCATGACCTTCAGCGCCAGGAGCACGGCGAGGAATCCCACCAGGTGGACCGCGCAACACGCGAGGACCGACGCGTACACGAGCAGGCGGTGCGGGAAGGCCACCTTGCGGATCAGGCCGCCATTGGCCCCTATGGACCCCATGGCGCTCGCCAGCCCCTCGGAGAACATGATCCACGGCCAGAGGGCCACGGCCACGAAGGTGACGTAGGCGACGCCGGGGTAATCGGGAGGCACGCCGACGCGGAAGACCTGTGTGAAGACGAACGCGAAGATCGCGAGCTGCGCCAGGGGATGGAGGAGCGTCCACGCCACGCCCGTGAAGCTGCCGGCATAGCGCGAGAGGATCTCGCGCCGCGTGAACGAATAGAGAAGCCAGCCCCAACGCGCGGAATGGGGCGAGGCTTCCGCTACGGGGCTGATCGGAGGCAAACGGATCTCACCGCGGCTCGCTCAGGACGCCGCAGCCACCTTTTCGCGTTTCGAGACCGCTTCCATCGCCAGCTTTTCGGCGAACCATTCCTTGGCGTACTCGCAGTCGCGGTATTCGTTGAAATAGGGACCGCCGATGGTGAAATGCACGAGGCTTGCCTGGGTGTGCGGCTCATCGTAGCCGACGAGGTGATTCCACCGGCGCGGCAGCTCGCCGATCAGCGCCTCGCCCTCGAGCCACTTGAACTGGTGCAGCTCCAGGCCGCTCGCGCGGTTCACGTAGTCCGGCGTAAGCGCCTTGCACTTCGCGCAGTTCATCAGCATCACCGACGACCAGTTCTTCTTCTCGTACTTGGTCTGCTTCGCGCCGAGGAACTTCACGTCCTCCTTGGGCACGTGGACGTGCTTCACGACTTGAACGGCGTAACGCTCGTCGCGCAGGCCCCAGAGCTTCGCGATGTCGTCCAGGACCAGCATGTCGCAGTCGGTGAAGATCGCCCAGCCCTGGTAGTCGCACAGGTAAGGCGTGAGGAAGCGCGAGAACGAGAAGTCGGTGGACTGCAGCGCGTCGCGCTCGCGGCGGTAAAGGCCGCGCAGCTGCGAGAGCATCACCGGGGCGACCGCCACGGGCTGCGACGACCTTGCGTGGATCGAATGCGCGAGGACGCTGAACGCCACCGCCTCGCGCGCATCGTAGCCGACGAAGACTCGAATCATGAGCCCCGGTTCAGCGCTTCGCCGCCGCTTCGGCGGCCTGCTGGAGCTTGGCGATGTCCGCGGGGATCACGAGCTTCTCGACGTTCTCGGGATGCACGACGAGGGTGGGCGCCTTGCGCACCGACTCGATCAGGTCCTCGAGGCGCTTCTTGTTGATCCTGTCTCTTTCGGCGTCGATGAGCTTCTTCTTCACCGCCTCGAACTTCAGCGGCTCTTCCTTCTGCCGGTCGATGAAGCGAACGACATGGAAACCGCGCTCCGACTCGATCGGCTCGAGGACCTGCCCCTTCTCCTTCGCCGCCGCGACTGCCTTGGCGACCGCCGCCGGGAACGAGTCCTTGCCGTTGTATCCGAGATCGCCGCCGTTGCGCTTCATGTCGGGATCCTCGGAATAGCGAGCCGCAAGCGCAAGAAAATCCTCCTTGCCGGCCCTTACTTCCTCGTAGGCCTTGCGCGCGCGCTCCAGCGCCATCTCTCGCGTGCGGCCGTTGAGGGTGATGAGGATTTGCTGAATGTAGACCTGCTCGGGCGCCACGAATTTCGCCTGGTCGACCTTGTAGAGCTCTCGCGCGCGCGGCTCGAGGTCGACTTTCGGAGCGTCGCGCTCCATGCGCTGCACGTACAGGTCGGCGAGAAACGCGTCCTGCAACTGCGTGAGCCGGCGCTGGACGGCCGGGTCCTGGTCGAGCCCCGCTTGCCGCGCCTTCGCGGCGAGGGCCCGCGCCACGAAGATATTGTCCACGACCGCCGCCACGCGGTCATAGCTCATGCGGAATTCGCCGCGGCGGTTTTCGGGAATCCTCAGGATGTTGCCCTCGAAATCCGCGGCATCGACCGTGACGGAGCCGTCGACGATGAGGGGCGTCTCGGGGGCTACGGGCGCCGCGGCGGCGGGGATGGACAGGGCGAGAATCAGGCCCCCGATCAAGCGTTGTCTGGTTTGCATGGCAGTTCGATGAAGAAAAGCGCCCACGCGAGCGATCGCG
>JBGOST010000232.1:0-4853 GCA_041476125.1 Usitatibacter sp.
ACTTGGAACGCTTGTCGTAAGCGTCGACGATCGCCTGCACGAGGGGATGCCTCACCACGTCGTCGGACCGGAACTGCGTCATCGCGATGCCGCGCACGCCCTCGAGAACTGACGTGGCATCGATCAGCCCCGAGGCCTGGCCCTTCGCGAGGTCGATCTGCGTCACATCCCCGGTGATCACCGCCTTCGAGCCGAAGCCGATACGCGTCAAGAACATCTTCATCTGCTCGGGCGTGGTGTTCTGCGCCTCGTCGAGGATCACGAACGAATGGTTGAGCGTGCGTCCGCGCATGAACGCGAGCGGGGCGATCTCGATGGCGCCGCGCTCGAAGCTGCGGTTCACCTTGTCATAGCCCATCAGGTCGTAGAGCGCGTCGTAGAGCGGACGCAGGTAGGGATCGACCTTGGCGGCGAGATCTCCCGGAAGGAAGCCCAGCTTCTCGCCCGCCTCGACCGCCGGGCGCGTGAGGACGATGCGCTTCACGGTGTCGCGCTCGAGCGCGTCGACCGCCGCGGCCACCGCGAGGAAGGTCTTGCCGGTTCCCGCCGGCCCCACGCAGAACGTGATGTCGTAGCTGCGCATCTGGTTCAGGTACTGCGCCTGCCGCGGTGTGCGCGCGGTGAGCTCGGTGCGGCGCGGGATCATGAGCGCCGGGGTCTCGGTCTCCGCCCCTTTGCGCGCATGCGCGATTTCCACCAGCCCCAGCTGGATCTCTTCCACCGTGAGATCCCGCGTGGCCTGGTCGTAGAAGCGGCGCAGGGCTTGCGCCGCCTGCGCGGCCTTCTCGCGCGGACCCGCGATCGTGAAGCGCTCGCCGCGGCGCGCGATGGTCACGTCGAGCGCGGTCTCGATCTGTCGCAGGTTCGCATCCACCGGGCCGCAGAGCGCGGCCAACCGCGAATTGTCCACCGGCGTGAACTTGACCTCCTGCCCCCCCGCCTTCGGCATCGCGCCCCTTCTATGCAGTTGCGCGCAGCATCGGGGCCTTCAACGCCTCGGTGAGCGTGTCGAGGCTCTCGCGCAGGTGCGCGCGCGTTTCCTTCGACTGGCCCCCCTTCGCCAGGGCGGCGCGAATGCTCCCCTGGATCTCGATCGCATCCTCGCGCGCGAGCGAGCGGGCATCCGCCGGCGTCGTGGGAGAAGTCTTCAGGAGCATGTTCGCCACGCGCTTCAGGTGCTCGCGCTGCAGGTTGCGGCGCATCGGGGAAATCTCGCGGCCGGTCTTGAGCTCCGCCCAGATCGAATTCTGCAGCGTGTCATAGAGATCCGAGAGCTTCAGCAGCTTGGTGCGGTCGGAGACTTTCTCGTGGGAGTCGAGGAGCCGGGTCGCGACCGGGTCGGAGAGCAGCTGGTCGAGAACCGACTTCTGCACGTTCAGCACCGCGTTGGCGATCGAGACGTCGGGATTGCGAGGCCGGGCGAAGTGGTCGATGCCGAGATGGCTCACGAACTCGGGCCTGAAGCGGAAGCTGTCGACCTGGAACAGGTCGTTGGTGATCATCGTGAGCGCTTCGCGCTGGCGCGCGACCGGGGTCGGCTCGTACAGAGCCCTGTCGGTGCCCGCGAAATCACGCACGTGACGCACGCCGCCGACGTACTTCGCGGCAAGCGGCGCCACGCGCGACAGCTGGGTGAACCCCGCCTGCAGGCTGCGCGTGAGCCGCTCGTAGCTTTCTCCCGGGGCGAGCTTCATCGTCTGCAGCCGGTCCCAGAGCTCGCGCGAGAGCTTCATGCGCTTGTGGTAGTACTCGAGCGGATCGCTTCCGAGGTCGAAGCGGTTCGCGTCGGGGTCGATCCCGATCGCCAGGTTGCCGAACCCGGCGTCCTCGTCCGTGGCATACGCGAGCAGCGGCTCGTTGGAGCGCGACGCGATCCTCGCGAGCTGCGCCTTCTCGTCGGCCGGCTCGATCGTCCTGTAGGCGTATTCAACCGCCCAATAGTCGTACGGGCCCAAGGTGCTCATCACATATTCGGGCTGCGCTTCGCCTTTGACCGCAAGGTTGAAGGGCGTGTAGTCCATGACCGAGCCGGTGATGCCGTTCTTCCTGGTGAACTCGGGATCGCTGATCTGTTTCGAGGTGTATATGGTCGAAGCGCGGAAGTTGTGGCGCAAGCCCAGCGTGTGCCCGATCTCGTGCATGACTACGTCCTTCACGTAGCTCTGGGCTACGGCCTCGGCCTCGGGGCTCGACATGTCGAGCCCGCGCGCTTCGAGCAGGTCGAAGGCGAAGTGCATCTCGTGCTCCGACTGCTCCATGTAGTTGCAGGGAAGGAACCCACGCTGCGCGAGCAGCGGGTCGCCGAGCTGGATTACGCCCTGCGAGACCTCGCCGCCCGTGGGCCGGGAAAGGTCTTCGGCCACCGTCCTGCGCGCGCCGCGCGCGAAGACGTCGGACATGCCGATGTCGGCATCAAGTATTTCGCCGGTGCGCGGGTCGATGTGCGACGGCCCGATCGCGAATCCGATGTCGGCCCCGGTGAACCACCGCACCGATGCGTGGCGCGAGTCCATCGTATCGAAGTCGTCCGCCTCGGTCTGCTGCTTCACCACGACGGCGTTGCGCAAGCCCGCCTTCTCGAAGGCCTTGTTCCACTCGAGGATGCCATCGGCCACGCTCTTGCGGTACTTTTCGGGGATGTTCTTGTCGAGCCAGTAGACGATGGGCTCCTTCGGCTCGGAGATCGCCGCTGCGGGATCCTTCTTCTCCAGGCGCCAGCGCGCGACGAAATATACGCGCGGCTTCGCCGTGAGGTCGTCGGTGTAGTCGACGCGCGAGGTCGTGAAGTGGCCGATGCGCGGATCGGCGGCGCGCGCATGCATGGGCTTCGCGGGCAGCTTCATGAAGTTGTATTGGAAGCCGACGAAAAGGCTGCGCGGATCCGGAGTCGTCACCGGCGGGGGCGGATTCGGCGTCGGCGGCGGGGTGAGCGGCGGCGGGGCGATCTTCGGCACCGCGAAATGGGCGTTCACCTGCAGGCTCGTCAACACTTCGCCGTTGTTCACCTTGCTGAAGCTCGTGTTGCGCGCATCGAGCGTGAAGGGCATGCGGAACGCCCTTTCGAGGGTGGTCGAATAACCCGGGATATCGGCGAAGAGCAGCGCATTGGCTTCGATGAGGACCGCCTTGGTCTCGGGGTGCGGCATCGATGCGGCGGGGGCGGAAGCGAGCAGGCTGTCGGAGAACGACTGCTCGACGAAGCGGGCCTGCGGCGTGCCCTCGGTGGCGAAGAACTCGGTGTTCTTCGCGATGAGCTGCACCTGACTGCCTATCTTCTTCCATTCGGCGATGTGGTATCCGACCGTCACCGAGTTCCATGGTCCCACCATCTGGCCGCCGTAGAGCCCACGCTCGCCGACCGACTTCGGAATGTTCATCGAGAAGAAGAACGGCCTGTCGAATTGCTCGGGGGTGATCTCGATCCAGACCTTCTCGTCCTTGCGATGCAGCTTGAACAACCCGGGGATCTCCTGCGAGTCCTTGATCACATCCTTGAAGGCCTTGGGCTGGCCGGGGGGCGTCGGGACGGCGGGCGCGGGCGCGCCCGCGAGCGGAATCGGCGCCGTCGTCTGCTGGGGCGAAGGCGCGGGCGTGGGCGGCGCGGGCTGCTGCGCGGAAGCCGATGCGGCGAAAGCCAGGGCAAGGACGGCGATCAGGGGCTTTTGCATGAGGGTTTCCTTGACGATGGGTAAATGGGTTATGCGATACATCCGCGAAGGCTGTGCGGCAGGGCTTTCGTGATCTCGACGGCGACGTACTGGCCCGTGAGCCGGGGATGGCCGGCGAAGTTCACGATGCGGTTGTTGTCGGTGCGGCCCGCGAGCTCAGTGGCACTCTTCCTCGAAACGCCCTCGACCAGCACGCGTTGACTCGATCCGACCATGGCGAGCGAGTATTCGTCGGCGAGCTCCTGGACACGCTTCTGCAGGCGCTGCAGGCGTGCCAGCTTCACCGCGTGCGGCGTTGCGTCGGGGAGGTTTGCGGCCGGCGTTCCGGGGCGCGGGCTGTAGATGAAGCTGAAAGAGCCGTCGAAGCGAACATCCTCGATGAGCTTCATCGTCTGCTCGAAGTCCGCGTCGCTTTCGCCCGGAAAGCCGACGATGAAGTCGCTCGAGATCGAAACCCCCGGGCGCGCGACGCGCAGCTTGCGGATGATGGAGCGGTATTCAAGCGCGGTGTAGTTGCGCTTCATCGCCGCGAGCACGCGGTCGGAGCCGGACTGCACCGGAAGGTGGACCTGCGACACCAGCTTGGGAATCCTCGTGTAGGCGTCGACGAGGCGCTGGGTGAACTCGAGGGGGTGCGAGGTCGTGTAGCGAATCCGCTCGATGCACTCGATCTTCGCCACGTGCGCGAGCAGGAGCGCGAAATCGGCGCTCTGCCCATCGGAAAGCTCGCCGCGGTAGGCGTTCACGTTCTGGCCGAGCAAGGTGATTTCCTTCACGCCTTCGCCGGCGAGATGGCGCGCCTCGGCGATGACGTCGGCGAAAGGCCGGGAGACTTCCTCGCCGCGCGTATACGGGACCACGCAGAAGCTGCAGTACTTGCTGCAGCCTTCCATGATCGAGAGGAATGCCGCCGCGCCCTCGACGCGCGCCGGCGGAAGGTGGTCGAATTTCTCGATTTCGGGAAAGGAGATGTCGACCTGCGCTCGGCCCGTCTCGCGGCGGCGCGCGAGGAGCTCGGGAATGCGGTGCAGCGTCTGCGGGCCGAAGACGATGTCGACGAACGGCGCGCGGCGCACGATCTCCGCGCCCTCCTGGCTCGCGACACACCCGCCCACGCCGATGAGCAATCCCGGCTTGGCGCCCTTCAGCGGCCGCACGCGACCCAGGTCGGCGAATACCTTTTCC
>JBGOST010000233.1:0-4851 GCA_041476125.1 Usitatibacter sp.
AATCGTGATGGCGGTGAAGACACGCTCCGACTTCTTCCCGTGCACGACGCGCATCGACGCCACCCAGATCGTTCCGGCGAGCAAGCTCGTCTCCACGATCACGGGTTACCCGGTGCAGCCCAACAAGGCGGTGGTCGGCGCCAACGCATTCGCCCACGAGTCGGGCATCCACCAGGACGGCGTGCTCAAGCATCGCGAGACCTACGAGATCATGCGCGCGAGCGACGTGGGTTGGGGAACCAACCGCATCACCCTCGGCAAGCTCTCCGGGCGCAGCGCCTTCAAGGCGCGCCTCACGGAATTGGGTATCTCGCTCGCCTCGGAAGAGTCGCTCAACGCGGCGTTTGCCCGGTTCAAGGAGCTCGCCGACAAGAAGCGCGAGATCTTCGACGAGGACATCCAGGCGCTCATGTCGGACGAAGCGCACACCCCGGAGCACGAGCACTACAAGCTGGTGGCGCTCACCGCGCATTCGGAGACCGGCGAGAGGCCGTTCTCGCGCATCGTCATCGCCGAGGACGGGAAAGAGCGCAAGGCGGAAGCGCGCGGCGCCGGCCCCGTCGACGCCACCTTCCAGGCGATCGAGACGCTGGTGCAAAGCGGCACCGAGCTGCTGCTCTACTCGGTGAACAACGTGACCGAGGGAACCGACTCGCAGGGCGAGGTGACCGTGCGCCTCGCCAAGAACGGGCGCGTGGTGAACGGCATGGGATCCGACACCGACATCGTCGTGGCTTCCGCCAAGGCGTACCTGAGCGCGCTCAACAAGATGAGTGCGAAGTCGCAGCGCATGAATCCGCAGTACGGCGCGGAGGCGCAAGCTCTTTGATGCTCGAGATGCCGCGCCTGGGCATGGGCACATGGCACATGGGGGAGCGTGCCTACAACCGCGCCACGGAAGTCGCCTCGCTTCGCCTGGGGCTCGACCTGGGGATGAACCTCGTCGACACCGCGGAGATGTACGGCGAGGGCGGCGCGGAGAACGTCGTCGGTGAGGCCATCCGCGAGCGTCGCGATGCTGTTTTCGTGGTGAGCAAGTTCTATCCGCACCACGCCTCGCGGCGCAAGCTCATCGCCGCGTGCGACGGCTCGCTGTCGCAGCTGGGGATCGAGTCGCTCGACCTCTACCTGCTGCATTGGCGGGGCCCGGTGCCGCTCGAGGAGACGGTCGACACGCTCGAGGAGCTCGTTCGCGCCGGCAAGATCCGGCGCTGGGGCGTGTCCAATTTCGACGTGGCCGACATGGAGGAGCTGCTCGCAGTGCCCGGCGGCAGCCGCGTGGCCGCCAACCAGGTCCTCTACAACCTCTCCCGGCGCGGCGCGGAGTTCGACCTCCTGCCGTGGTGCGCCGCGCGCGAAGTGGCGGTGATGGCGTATTCGCCGCTCGACGAGGGGCGGCTCGCGAGCCACCCGGTGGTGCGCTCCATCGCGCAACGACTGGGCCTCGCTCCCGGGCTGGTGGCCCTCGCGTGGCTGCTGCGCCATCCCGGCGTCGTCGCGATTCCCAAGGCCTCGAGCGCGGAGCACGTGCGCGCCAACTGCGCCGCGGCCGGCGTTGCGCTCGATGCGGACGCGCTCGCCACGCTCGAGCAGTCGTTTCCCTCGCCGCGGCGCAAAAAGCCACTCGAGATGATCTGAAGTCGGGCGCGGGCGACACGCCAAGCGCCACGGATTCAACCGCTTGCGGGAAAGACCTCGAGGCTCGTAGCCGCGGGACGACGCGTCGCGCCTCGTCGCCGCGGCCGCGGCGGCGCGGGAAAAATCGATTCTCCGAGTGAAAACCGTTCCCTCGCGACGCATTGGCATGGATCGTGAGTGCGTGTTCCCCGGTTTTCAACCTGGGAGATCCCGATGAAATATGCAGACAACCTCTTTGCCCGCCGCGACCCGCGTCCCTTGCCCGCGGCGGTGCCCGCCGCGGCTCCGCAATCCCCGGCGCCGCATCCCGTGGCTCATCCCGTGGCGCAGCGTCCCGGCGCCCCGGGCCCCGCAGTCGAGCCCGGCGCCGCGCGCCCCGAGGAACCCGCGGGCAGCAAGCTCATCGTCGGCGCCAACATCAAGCTGAAGGGTGTGGAGATCGACGATTGCGACACGCTCGTGGTCGAAGGGCGCGTCGAAGCCACCATGGTGAGCCGCGCGATCCAGATCGCCGAGAACGGCGCCTTCAGCGGCAAGGTCGACGTCGACGTGGCCGAGATCCGCGGTGAGTTCCAGGGCGAGATGACGGCGCGCAAGAGGCTCGTGATCCATGCGAGCGGACGGGTGTCCGGCAAGATCCGCTACGGCAAGATGCTGGTCCAGGAAGGCGGCGAGATGAGCGGAGACGTCGCCGGGCTGGGCGAAGCGGCGGTCCCGCTCGCCAGGTAGCGGCCGTGCAGGGGTAGTGGCGGGGCGGGGCCCCGGTGTAAGCTTTGGCGCACGCCGAAGGGGGGACGCATGCCCACACCGCACGCCACGATCGCCGCACTGCTATCGGCAGCCACACTGCTCGTCGCCTGGCCGGCGCACGCGCAGTATCCCTCGCGGCCCGTCAAGTGGATCGTTCCCTACACGCCGGGCGGAATCACCGACTCGCTCACGCGCATCATCGCGCAGAAGCTGGAGACGAGCCTCGGCCAGCCCATCGTGGTGGAAAACAAGCCGGGCGCCAACAGCATCGTCGGCGCAGACATCGTCGCTCGCAGCGCTCCGGACGGCTATACCGCGATCACGGTGATCGCGGCGCACGCGGCGAATGCCACGCTCTATGCCGGCAAGATCCCCTTCGATCCGGTAAAGAGCTTCGCCCCGGTGTCGCTGGTGGGCGTGGCGCCGTTGATCCTCACCGTCAACAACGACTTTCCCGCCAAGGACATGCGCGAGCTCATCGCCTATGCCAAGGCGCACCCCGGAAAAATCTCGTTCGGATCGAGCGGCATCGGCGCGGCCGCGCACCTGACCACCGAGTTGCTCAAGCAGACCGCCGAGATCGAGATGGTGCACGTGCCGTACAAGGGAACCGCTCCCGCGCTCACGGCGCTCCTCGCGGGCGACATCCAGGTCCTGGTGGACGTTCCTCTCGCGATGCTGCCGCAGGTGCGCGCCGGAAAGATCCGCGCGCTGGGATTGTTCTCCGCCAAGCGCATTCCGGGTGCCGCGGAAGTGCCGACGATCGCCGAGGCCGGCGGCCCGCCGATCGAAGGCTCGACGTGGGTCATGTTCCTGGCGCCCGCCGGCACGCCGCGCGAGATCGTGAACCGCCTGTCCACGGAGACCGCCCGCATCATCGCATCCCCGGAAATCCGCGCCCGCTTCGAGCAGATGGGCGTGGAGCCGGGAGGCGGCACGCCCGAGCAGGCGGCCAAGTTTCTCGACGACGAGATCGCGAAGTGGGCGCGCGTCATCACCACCGCAAACGTGAAGCTCGAGCAATAAAGAACCCGCGAGGAGAAGAAAATGAGAATCCTGCAACGCGTGGTACTCGCCGCGCTGTCCCTGCTGGCATTCGCGTCGCCGACCGCACTCGCGCAGGGTTTTCCCAACCGTGCGATCACCTTGATCGTTCCGTGGCCCGCGGGCGGCTCGACCGATACGCATTTGCGCAAGCTCGCCGAGCTCGCCGCGAAACACCTCGGGCAGCCCGTCATCGTGGAGAACAAGCCGGGCGCCGGCGGGATGCTCGGGCCGTCGGGAATGGCGCGCAGCGCCGCCCCGGACGGCTACACGCTGTCCCAGCAGCACGTGGGCGCGTTTCGCCAGCCGCACATGCAGAAAGTCGACTGGGATCCGCTCAAGGACTTTACCTACATCATCGGCGTGAGCGGCTACACATTCGGCATGGTCGTGAAGGTCGATTCGCCGTTCAAGACGTTCGGCGATCTCATCGCCCATGCGAAGGCCAATCCGGGCAAGGTGTCCTTCAGCTCCACGGGCACGGGCACTTCGCCGCACTTGCTGGTGGAGGAGGTTGCGAGCAAGGCCGGCGTGGAGCTCCTGCATGTTCCCTACAAGGGCAACGCAGACTCGACGCAGGCGCTGATGGGCGGGCACGTGATGGCGCAATCGGACGCGACCGGGTGGGGCAGGTATGTCGACCAGGGCGTCTTCCGCCTGCTGGTCACGTTTGGCGAGCAGCGCACGCGCTGGGGTGCCCCGACCGCGAAGGAGCTCGGATACGACGTGGTGTCCTATTCGCCCTACGGCATCGTCGGGCCGAAGGGGATGGACCCGAAGGTCGTGAAGATCCTGCACGACGCTTTCAAGAAGGCGATCGACGATCCCGAGCACCACAAGGTGTTGCAGCAGCTCGACCAGGTGTACTGGTACAAGTCGACCGAGGATTACGCGAAGTGGGCCGGGGAGACCTTCGTCTCCGAACGCGCCCTGATCGAAAGGCTGGGCCTGCAGGCGAAGTGAGGAGCGAGCCTCAGGTCCGCGCCTTTTCGCGCGCGAGCTGTGCCAGGCGCCCCTTGAGGATCTTGCCGTTCGCGGCCGCGGGCAGGGCGGCCATCACGCGGACTTCCGTGGGCCGCTTGTAAGGCGCAAGCGAGGCGGCGGCGAATTCGATGAGCGCGGCCGGGGTCACGCGCGCGCCGGGTGCCAGCTCGACGAAAGCCACGACTTCCTCGTCGATTCCGGTGCTGCGCCCCACCACGGCGGACTGCGTCACCTCGGGGTGGGCGTTGAGAACCGCTTCGACTTCCAGCGGATAGACGTTGAACCCGGAGCGGATGATGAGCTCCTTCAGCCGCCCCTCGATGAAGAACACGCCGTCGGGCGCCTGCCGCGCGAGGTCGCCGGTGGCGAGCCAGCCGCCGGGGCGAATCGCCGCGGCCGTCGCCTGCGGGTTCCTGTAGTAACCCAGCATGATGT
>JBGOST010000234.1:0-4851 GCA_041476125.1 Usitatibacter sp.
GGTGCCGCTCAACCTGCTCGTGCTCGCCCGCACGATCCTGTTGATGGAGGCGACGGTCGGCATGCTCGATGCGAAGTTCAGCCTGCTGGAGGCCCTGGTTTCGCGCTCCCGCCAGGTCCTGAAAGGGTCGCTCGCCGAGGACGAGGGCGGCGGCGTGCGCCTGCAATACGAGACCGCGATCGCGGCGACCGAGTGGCGCCGGCTGCTCGCGACCGCCGTGCGCCATGTCCGGCGCCAGGGGCTCAAGCTGCAGATCGATCACGAGGGACTTCCCGAACTGGGGAGCACGCACCTGAAGGCCGCGAATCGCGTTTCCGTCGCGCTCGTGACGCTCGGCCTTTACCTCGCCGCCAGCCTGCTCATGCAACACAGCATGGGGCCCATCGTCGGCGGCGTGCCTATCCTCGCGGTCCTCGGTTACGTGGCCGCGCTTTGGTACACCATCCGGCTGATCCGCTCCGTCGGCAAAGGCCTCTGATCTCATAGGCCACCCTAATGCGTCGCGTACACGGCGCCTGCGCCGTCCTTCGTGAAGCTCATGACCGAGTACGGTTCCGACTTCGGCCCTTCCATTCCGGGCGATCCCAACGGCATCCCGGGCGCGGCCAGGCCCGCGACCTTCGGCTTGTCCTTCAGGAGCCGCCGGATGTCGCTCGCCGGCACGTGACCCTCGATGACATACCCGCCTACCAGCGCGGTATGGCAAGAGTGCATTTCCGCGGGCACACCGAAGCGTGCCTTGACGGCGCTCATCGCCTCGGTGCTGCTGACGCGCACCTCGAATCCGCTCTTGCGCAGGTGCTCGACCCATTGGCCGCAGCAGCCGCACGCGGGGCTCTTGTAGACGACGACTTGCTCTGCCGCCAACACGTGCGCGGTGGCCAGCGAGAATGCGAGCGCTGCAACGGCTACAACCATTCCTCTGATCGGCTTCACTTGGGTCTCCCCGGATTGCTCATCGGTCGTGACTTTGACATATCGTCCATCTGTCGGCGCATCTCCTCGAACTGCCGGCGCATTTCCGGCTCCTTCATGGTCGGCCGGTCGGCCCAGCCGGACATGCGCCGCATCATCTCGGACATGCGCTTCATCTTCGCGGCCATCTGACTGCGCATCTCAGGGGCGGGCTCGCCTTTGCTCATTTCGTCTTGCATCCGGCGCATCTCCTCGACCATGTCCTTCATGATTCCGGCCATTGCGTGATGACGCTGGAACATGGGAGAGGCTTCGCTCGCGGGCCCGGTTGGCGGCACCGGGGGACTTGTCTGCGAGTGCGAGAGCGGCGCGGCCGCGAGAGCCGCCGAGACGAGCGCGAGGCGCAGGCACGAGGTTGCGAGTTTCTTCATCGTTTTTCTCCTTTGAACCTGGAAAGTGCGGGAATCGTATTTCCTTTTCCGCTATGTGGCCAACGACGCAACCAACCTACGGACATCGACCCCGGTCGGTGTGCCGTGGCGGCGGCGCTGCCCATTGGTGAGGAACGTTTTCATGCGCTTGCGCAAGGCGGCGAGCTCGGAGATCTCGCGTTCAACGGCGGGCAGCACCCGGCGCACGATCTCTCCGACTTGCGCGCAGCCGCAGCGTCCGTTCGTGGCCGCCTCGATGAAGGCGCGAATTTCCGCCAGCGAAAGGCCGCCGCCGCGCGAGCGCCGGATGAAGACAAGCAGCGCCACGTGCCCCGACGAGAACTCGTGGTAGCCGTTGGAGCGGTTGCGGCGGGCATCGAGCAATCCGATGCGCTCGTAGTAGCGTATGGTGTGCACCGAGGTTCCCGCCAACCGCGACAATTCGATGGCCTTCATGTGATGGTGTCAGCGCTTCCTTGGAGCCACTCTAAGGTTTGGCCAAGGGGCGGGATTGATACCGATCAATTGCGGCGGGATGGCGGATTACAGGCGGATTACGGTTCTGTCATCAACGCCGCCGCTTGATGCGCGTCAAGGGACGTCGGGCGGCGAAACCTATCCTTTCCCGACTTCGCTCGATTCCGATCCCAGGAGGTATTGCTTGGCACGCACGTCTCGCATGTTATCGCCGGCGTCATTTCCTTCCATGATTCGTGGAAGGCTCCTGGCTGTCGTCCTGGCCGTGGTCGCCGCGAACGCATTCCCGCAGGGCCAGCAACCATTGCCGCTGACCGAGGCCGTGGCCGAAGCACTGGGGCAGAATCCGGAAATACAGGCGGCCAGGAACGAGCAGGAAGCCGCCCTGCAGCGGGTCGCGCCGGCGGGGGCGCTCGAAGACCCCATGCTGGAGGCGGGCGTGGTCAACCTTCCGCTCGAGTCGCCCAGTTTCCGGCGCGAAGACATGACCATGAAGATGATCGGTCTCGCGCAGCGCCTGCCCTATCCGGGCAAGCGCGCCTTGCGCGAAGAGGTTGCGGCCAAGGAAGCGGAGTCGCTCGGGCATGGTTACCGCGAGACGATCAACCGGGTGAGGCGCGATGTGAAGCTCGCGTACTTCGATCTGGCCCTCGCAATCGAGAACGCCCGCCTCACGGAGAGAAACCGGGCGGTGCTGGAGCAACTGCTCCAGGTCGCCCAGTCGCGCTACGCGGTCGGCCAGACGAGCCAGGCGGACGTGCTCAAGGCGCAGACGCAAGTGGCGAAGATGAGCGACGAGCTGATCAAGCTCGCGCGCGAGCGCCGCATGGCCGAGGCGGAGCTCAACCGGGCGATGGGCCGATCGCCGGAGCGCGCCGCGCCGCTGCCGCAAATGCCCGGGCTGAGTGAAGCCGTCCTGTCGCTCGACGCACTGCGCGGGGCGGCCTTGCGCGATCGCCCGCAGCTGCTTGCGCAGCAAAGCGTGATTGCGAAGAACTCCAAGGCGCTGGAGCTTGCGCGCAAGGAGTATTACCCCGACTTCGAGGTGCGCCTCTCGTACGGCCAGCGCGACAGGATGCTCACGGGCGAGCGGCGCGACGACATGGTGAGCCTCACGCTCGGGGTCAGCCTTCCGGTCTGGCGCGGCGCCAAGCTCGATCCGCGCGTTCGGGAAGCGGCGGCGATGCGAGACCAGGCATTGAGCATGTACCAGTCGCAGGCCAACGAAGTGGCGGCGCGCCTGCGGCAGACAGTGGCCACCGCCGAGCAGAACCTCCGCTCCGCGCAACTCTACCGCAGCAGCATCCTGCCCCAGGCGCAATTGACGGTCGAATCGGCCCTGTCCGCCTACAAGGTCAACCGGGTCGACCTGATGACGCTCCTCGACAACCAGATGACCGTCCTCAACTACGAAATCAGTTACGCCACATCCGTGGTCAGCCACAACAAGGCCCTGGCGGAAATCGAATTCATCACCGGAAAGGCGATGTGAATGGCCGCGCGCAGTCTCAATGACTCTACCTTGGTGACGGGAGAAATATCGTGAAGCGTGTCGTGGCGGCAGCCGTCCTGGCTGGCTTCGTGCTGGTCGCGCTGGCGGCGGGCTACTGGTGGGGGGCGAAGCAGCCCTCGGCGAGCGCGGGGGCGCCGGCCGCATCGGCGATGAAGTCCGAACGCAAAATCCTCTATTACCGCAACCCCATGGGGCTGCCAGACACTTCGCCCGTCCCCAAGAAGGCGCCCGACGGGATGGACTACGTCGCCGTTTATGCCGACGAGGAAGCCGGCGCTGAAGCGCCGCGAGCCAAGGGAAAGATACTTTTGTACCGCAATCCGATGGGGTTGCCGGACACTTCGCCCGTGCCGAAGAAAGACCCGATGGGCATGGATTACGTTCCGGTCTACGAGGGTGACGAGCCCGCCGGCGGCCCCGTGGTCAAGATCAATCCCGACAAGGTGCAGAAACTGGGCGTGCGGACGGAGGTCGCCGCGATGCGCACGCTTACGCGCACCGTGCGCGCCGTGGGCACCGTGCAAGCCGACGAGCGGCGGCTCCACACGGTGGCACCCAAGTTCGACGGATGGATACAGACGCTCCACGTCAACACCACGGGCCAGTCGGTGGCGAAAGGCCAGGCGTTGATGGACGTGTACAGCCCGGACCTCATCAGCGCCCAGCAGGAATACCTCATCGCCTGGAAAGGATCGCAGGCCCTTCGCGGCGCCGACGCCAGGACGCAGGCCGGCATGCGCGAGCTGATGGCGAGCGCCCTCATGAGGCTGCACAACTGGGACATTTCCGACGAAGACCTGGAGCAGCTGCCGCAGGAAGGCAAGCCCCGCCAGTTCCTCACCCTGCGCTCGCGGGCCAACGGCGTGGTGATCGAGAAGCCGTCGATCGAAGGCAAGCGCTTCATGGCGGGCGAAGTCCTGTACCAGATCGCGGACTTGTCCAGCGTATGGGTGGTCGCGGATGTATTCGAGCAGGATCTCGCCTTCATCCATCCGGGACAGGCGGTGAAGATCAAGGTCGACGCCTACGTGGACAGGGAATTCGCGGGCAAGGTGACCTTCGTCTACCCGACATTGACCGCCGAGACACGCACGGCGAAGGTCCGGATCGAGCTGTCGAACGCCGAGCGGCTGTTGAAGCCCGCGATGTACGCGCGCCTGGAGATGGCCTCGGGCCATGGCGGCGCCCCGGTGCTCACCGTCCCGGATTCGGCGATTCTCGACACCGGCACGCGGCAGGTGGTGCTCGTGCGCCGCGGCGAGGGCGCGTTCGAGCCGCGCACGGTGAGGACGGGCCTGCACGCCGACAACTATGTCGAGGTGCTGGACGGCGTGCGGGAGGGGGAGACGGTCGTGGTGAGCGCCAATTTCCTCATCGACGCGGAGAGCAACCTAAAGGCGGCATTGGGCGGCATGGGCGGGCGCTGAGATGCTCGCACGCATCATCGAATGGTCCGTGCGCAACGTCTTCCTGGTGTTGCTGACGACCTTCTTCCTGGTCATTGCCGGCATCTAC
>JBGOST010000235.1:0-4842 GCA_041476125.1 Usitatibacter sp.
AGGCGCTCGAGGGCCTCGCCCACGCGGCGCTTGCGGTCGTCGAGGTCGTACATCCGCGCCACGAAATCGAGGTTCTCCTCGATCGACAGGTCCTCGTAAAGGCTGAACCTCTGGGTCATGTAGCCCACCTCGCGCTTGATGAGCTCGGAGTCGCGCGCGATGTCGTGCCCCAGGACGATGCCGTGCCCTTCGTCCGGGGTGAGCAGGCCGCAGATCATGCGAATGGTGGTGGTCTTGCCGCTGCCATTGGGCCCGAGGAAGCCGTAAATCTGCCCACGCGGCACCTTCATCGTGAAATGGTCCACCGCGACTTTGTCGCCGAAACGCTTGGTCAATCCCTCGACGTCTATGGCGAGCGCGTCCTCGGCCGAGCTCATGGCAGCGTCACGTCCACGGGCTGTCCCGGATGCAGCCTCACGGCATCCGTGGCCGCAGGACGCGCCTCGACGAGGAATACCAGCTTGGCGCGGCTGTCCTTGCTGTAGATCACGGGCGGGGTGTATTCCGCCTGCGGCGCGATGAACGAGATGCTTGCGTCAACCGGCGCGCCGCACCCGTCGCACGCAAGCTTGACCTTGTCGCCCACCTTGACGGCGCCCAGCCTGGGCTCGGGCACGAAGAAGCGCACCTTCACGTTGGACGGAGGCAGCATCGAGACCACCGGCGCGCCGGCGGGGACCCACTCGCCGCGCGCGAAGAGCGTGTCGGTGACGGATCCGGCGACCGACGCGCTCACCGATTTCTGCTTGAGCTTCCAGTCGGCCTGGGCGAGTGCTTCGCGCGCGCCGGCGGCCTCGGCTTCGGCGGCGCGAATCTCGTCGGGACGCGCTCCCAGGTGCGTGGTCGCGAGCTGGTTCTGCAGCTCGACCACCTTGCCGTTGTCGCGGTCGCGCGCGGCGCGCGCCTCTTCGGCGCGGCTCTGGCTCACGAACCCCTTCGACACCAGGTCCACCTGGCGCGCGTATTCCTTGGCGGAGAACGCCGCCGTGACCTCGGCTTGCGCAAGCTGCGCGCGCACCGCATCGATTTCCGTCGGCCGCCTGCCCTTGCGCAAATCGTCGACCTGAGCCTGCGCGCGGCGAAGCCGTTCCTCGGCTTCGCGCCGTGCCGCGTTCTCGTTCTCCGCCTCGAGAGCGAAGAGAGGCGCTCCCGCCTCCACGTTCTGGCCGCGCTGCGCGTCGAGCCTCACCAGGATTCCCGCGAAGGGCGCGGCGACGCGCACGTATTCGCCTTCGACGTATCCCTGCAATGCGGATGGCGCGGAATTGCCGCAGCCCGCGGCGATGGCGATGAAGGGGATGGACCAGAGATGACGGTTCATTTCTTGCCTCTTTTTTTGGCGATCTTGCCCCGCGCTTTCCCGGCGGGGATGGAGATGGCGCCGAGCGCCATTTCGATGCGCTCGTCGATGGCTGCATCCGTGAGCAGCGCTTCGGTGAGCATCTTCGTGCCCGCCTTGCCGAGCGCGCCGCTTTCCGCGACCGCGCCGCCGAAAAGGACCGGCATGGCGAGGCTCCCCGCGCAGAATCCTAGCGCCTGCGGCACCGGCATGCGCTTGAAAACCCCTTCCTGCTGGCCGAGCTCGATCAATGCCTGCATGTGCCCGAGGTGGCGCGGCATGTTGAGGCGCAGGAATTCGCGGGCGATCGGGTCTGCGCACAACGCGTCGGCGAGCACTCGCGCGAGCATCGGACGGTTGGAGCGAACGAACCGCCCCATGAAACGCAACGCGGCGCGCAGGTTCTCAAGAGCGCCCCACGAAGCGTCGCGCTGCACCGTGAGCTGCGAGAACATCTCCTCGTACATCGACTGCAGCAGCGTGCGCAGGAACGCCTCGCGCGTCTTGAAGTGGTAATGGAACATGCCGAGGTTCACGTTCGCCGCCTCGGCGACCTCGCGAATCGACAGGCCCGAGCAGCCGCGCCCGGGCAGCAGCGCCCTCCCGGCGGCGAGCAGGGCGCGATCGAGATTGCGTGAAGGGCGGGGTGGCATGGCGCGTAACTATACGTACGTATAATTACCATGTCAAGCGGGTAGAATTGCGGCGCATGGACGCGGAGCACTGGGAGTTGCTCGCTCGCGGGCAGACCGCCCGGGGCGAGGCTGAGGGGGCCCTCGAGAGCCTCGCGCGCGCGGTCGCCGCGGCTCCCGGCAAGGCGCAAACCTGGAAGGCAATCGGCGAGCTCTACGCCGCGCATTGGCAATTCGCCGAGGCCGATCGCGCGCTCGAGGAGGCGGGCGCGCTCGATCGCGACGATCCCGGGACGCAATCGCTGCGCGCCGTGGTCAAGCAGGAGCTCGGCGAAACGGCGGACGCGGCGAAGATCCTCGAGCTCGCGCGCCGGCGCTTTCCCGACGACCTGCGCATCGCCATGGGCGAGCGCCTTCTCCTGCCGCAGGTCTACGAGAGCGTGGCGGACCTCGGGCGGTGGCGGCAGCGCTACGCGCAGGGCTTGGGGAGCCTCGCCGCCGAAACCGGGCGCTGGCTTGCGCGCGCCCCGCAGGTGTTCGACCTCGAGCGCAACAACTTCCTCCTCGCCTACCAGGGCGAGGACGATCGCGAGCTGCAGCGCGTGTACTCGCGGTTTCTCGCCCGTCTCGCGGCAGCCGCCGCGCCCGAATTGAGGGCCGACCCGGCTCGGCGCTACACGGGCAACCGCCGCCTGCGCGTCGGATTCCTCGGCAGCATCTTTCGCGACTGCACGGCGGGGCGGTATTTCGAGCGCTGGATCACCGGGCTCGACCCTTCCCGCTTCGAGCGCGTGGTCTACCACACGGCCCCTCTCAGCGATCATTTCACGCAGCGCATCGCGCGGTCCTGCGAGCGCTTCGTCGCGCTCAACTCGGGAGCGCGCCACGCGGCGCAAACCCTGCTCACCGACGAGCTCGACGTGCTCGTCCATCCCGAGGTCGGCATGAGCTCGATGACCTACCTCCTCGCCGCCATGCGGCTGGCGCCGGCGCAGTGCGCGGGATGGGGCCACCCGATAACCACGGGCAGCGACGCGATCGACTACTACGTCACTTGCGGGGAGATGGAGCCGCCGGATGCGGCGGATCACTACGTCGAACGCCTCATCCGGCTCCCCGGCCTCGGGGTCGACTATGCGATGCCCGAGCCCCCCGCGCCCATGACGCGGGAGAAGCTGCGCTTGCCGCCGGAAGGTCATCTCTACGTGTGCGCGCAATCGCTCTTCAAGATCCATCCCGAGATGGACGCGTTGTTCGCCGACATCCTCGCGGCCGACGCGTCCGCGTCCCTGGTGTTCTTCCAGGCGACCGCGCGCGCGACGACCGAGCAGTTCGCCGCGCGCGTGCAGAAGGCGCTCGCGAGCCGCGGTGTCGCGCCGCGCGGGCAGCTGAAGTTCCTGCCGCGCCTGGCCGGGCCGCAGTTTCGCGGCGTGCTGGCGCTTGCGGACATCGTGCTGGACACCGGTCGCTGGTCGGGAGGCAACACCAGCCTGGACGCGTTCGCATCGGGGGCGCCGGTGGTGGCGCTGCCCGGGCGCTTCATGCGCGGCCGGCAAACCGCGGCGATGCTCGCCGCGCTGGGCCTGGGCGAGCTCGTGGCAAGCGCGCCGGACGAATACGTGCGCATCGCCCTGGACGTGGCGCGCGACCGCGAGCGCAACTCCCGGCTGCGCGGCGCCATCGTCGAGCGCAGGGCCGCGCTTTTCGACCAGCACGGTGCGGTCACCGCGTTCGAAAATGCGCTCCTGGAGATGGCGCGCGCGCCTCTCTAAGGCGCGGCGCGCGCCCCCGAGGTTGCTCTATACTGGCCGTTCAAACGCAGGGGTCCGGCGCCTCGCCGGTGAGAGAGTCCCTTGGAACCTGATCCGGGTCATTCCGGCGTAGGGAGCGTGCGGGGGTCCCCAACTTGTTGGGGCAGTCATACAGCCTCCGAATGCTCCTTCCGCTACGCATCCCGAAGGAGCCGCCATGAACGCCCATCCCAAATTCCTCGCCACCTCGGCCCATGTGGACGACGCGGCGATCCACCCGTTGCCGCGCTCGGGCAAGGTCTACGTCACCGGTTCGCGCGCGGACCTTCGCGTTCCCATGCGCGAGATCTCGCAATCGGACACTCCCGCCGGCTTCGGCGCCGAGCCCAATCCGCCGATCTGCGTCTACGACACGAGCGGCCCCTACACCGACCCGCAGGCGCGCATCGACATTCGTTCGGGACTCGCCGCGCTTCGCGCCGGCTGGATCGAGGAGAGAGCCGACACCGTCGTCCTCGAAGGCCCCACCTCGCGCTTCGGCAGGGAGCGCCTCGCCGATCCCAAGCTGGCGCAGCTGCGCTTCGAGCTCAAGCGCGCTCCGCGACGCGCTCGCCCCGGCGCCAACGTCTCGCAGATGCACTCTGCGCGGCGCGGCATCGTCACGCCCGAGATGGAGTTCGTCGCCATCCGCGAGAACCTGCGGCGCGGCGAGTACCTCGAAACGCTGCGCGCGACGGGCCCGATGGGAAAGCGCATGGTGGAACTGCTCGGCCGCCAGCACCGCGGCGAGTCCTTCGGCGCCTCGATTCCTCAGGAAGTGACGCCGGAGTTCGTGCGCTCCGAGGTGGCGCGCGGGCGGGCGATCATTCCCGCCAACGTGAACCACCCGGAAAGCGAGCCGATGGCGATCGGGCGCAATTTCCTCGTGAAGATCAACGCCAACATCGGCAATTCCGCCGTGACCTCGTCGATCGGCGAAGAGGTCGACAAGATGACCTGGGCGATCCGCTGGGGCGCGGACACGGTGATGGATTTGTCGACCGGGCAGCACATCCACGAGACGCGCGAGTGGATCATCCGCAATTCGCCGGTGCCCATCGGCACGGTGCCGATCTACCAG
>JBGOST010000236.1:0-4836 GCA_041476125.1 Usitatibacter sp.
GTTACGCCACCTCGGTAGCGAAGGTCTTCGCGGCGGGCGACATGCGGCGCGGGCAGTCGCTGGTGGTCTGGGCGATCCGCGAGGGCCGCCAATGCGCGCGCGAGATCGACGCGTTCCTCATGGGAAGCTCCGAGCTGCCCCGCTAGGCCGGCATCGCTTCCTTGAAACTGATCCTGCTCTCCGGCCTCGTCGTCTACCTCGGGGTCGTCGGCGCCGTGTGGATCATGCAGGAACGCCTGATGTTCTATCCGCGCGCGGCCGGCCCGACCCCGCTTCCGCCTCCGGGGTGGAGCGTCGAGGAAGTCGCGTTCACCACGCGCGACGCGACCCCGCTTACGGGATTGCTCGTCCGACCCCCCGTCGCGAAGCCCCCGCTGGTGATCTACTACGGCGGCAACGCCGAGGAAGTCACCGCGTTCGCTTCCCTGGCGCCGCAGTTGTACGGCGATCGCGCCGTGCTGCTCGTGAACTACCGCGGCTACGGCTCGAGCGGCGGGCGGCCCAGCGAGTCCCACCTCGTTGCCGACGCCCTCGAGCTCTTCGACTGGGCGGCGGCGCGCGAGGACCTGGACCGCGATCGCATCGCGGTGCACGGCCGCAGCCTCGGCACGGGTGTGGCGGTGCAGGTGGCCGCCGCGAAGCCCGCGCGATGTGTCGTGCTCACTTCGCCCTTTACCAGCGCCCTCGATGTCGCCAAGGAAATCTACCCGTGGCTGCCGGTGTCGATCCTCATGCGGCACGCGTTCGATTCGGGGGCGCACGCGCCCAAGCTGCGCATGCCCGCGCTCTTCCTCATGGGGGATGCCGACACCCTGATTCCGAAACACCATTCCGAGAAGCTGGCGGGATTGTGGGGCGGGCCGGTGGAGCGCGAGACCTTCGCGGGCTTCGGC
The DNA here is from genome assembly GCA_041476125.1 of Usitatibacter sp. Taxonomy (GTDB): domain Bacteria; phylum Pseudomonadota; class Gammaproteobacteria; order Burkholderiales; family Usitatibacteraceae; genus Usitatibacter. Next base: position 894 of record JBGOST010000236.1, read on the forward strand.
CACAACGACCTGGACATGAACCCGCGTTACGCGGAGGCGGTTCGAAACTTCCTCGATCGGTGCCTGTAACATCGCCGGATGCAGAACGACACGTTTCTGCGCGCGTTGCTGCGCGAGCCCACGCCCTACACGCCGATCTGGATCATGCGCCAGGCCGGCCGCTACCTTCCTGAATACAACGAGACGCGCCGCAGGGCCGGCAGCTTCCTCGCGCTCGCGAAGACGCCCGAGCTGGCTTGCGAGGTGACGTTGCAGCCGCTGCAACGCTTCGCCCTGGACGCCGCGATCATCTTCTCCGACATCCTCACGGTGCCCGACGCGATGGGCCTGGGCCTTTACTTCGTCGAGGGCGAGGGCCCGAAGTTCGAGCGCCCCCTGCGCACCGAAGCGGAAATAGGCGCGCTCGCGGTCCCGGATCTCGAGCGCCTGCGCTACGTCTTCGACGCCGTCGCGCTCACGCGCAAATCGCTCGGCGCTCGCGTGCCCCTCATCGGCTTCTCGGGAAGCCCCTTCACGCTCGCGTGCTACATGATCGAAGGCGGCGGCAGCGACGACTTCCGCCTGGTGAAGTCGCTCCTCTATTCGCGACCCGACCTGATGCATCGCATCCTCGCGGTGAACGCGCAAGCCGTGACCGCATACCTGAATGCGCAGATCGCCGCGGGCGCGCAAGCGGTGATGATTTTCGACACGTGGGGAGGCGTCCTCGCCGAAGGCGCGTTCCTCGAATTCTCGCTCGCGTACTCGCGCGAGGTCCTCGCCGGGTTGACGCGCGCGTCCGAGGGCCGCGTGGTGCCGCGCATCCTCTTCACCAAGGGCGGCGGCCAGTGGCTCGAGCCGATGGCGCAGTCCGGGGCCGACGCGCTCGGCATCGACTGGCAGACGAATCTCGGCGCGGCACGCCGGCGCGGGGGCGCGCGCGTCGCCCTGCAAGGCAACCTCGACCCGATGGCCCTCTTCGCCCCGCCGGCGGCGATCCAGGCGCAAGCCCACGCGGTTCTGGAGGCCTATGGGGCCGGCCCGGGGCATGTTTTCAACCTCGGCCACGGCATCTCGCAACACACGCCTCCGGAGCACGTCCAGGCGCTCGTGGAAGCGGTCCATTCGCGGTCAGTCGCGGCCCACCCGGCCTAGGCCGTGTCAAGAAAAATATTTGTGTGGATGTGATTGCTTATTCACACGCCGGCCGTTCTCGGAGGCCGGATGATCGCATTTTTGCTGTCTGTAGGACACTCGGAAAACTCGTTGTCGTTTCAATAGCTTATTTGTTTGTGCGCTGCAGCACCCATGCCCTGCGGGGGGAGATGCCGCCCGTGCGGGAGGCGTCGGGCCAACGTATTCACAGACTTATCCACAGGTTATTTCAGGGCGTTTTCGGCCCATGAAAATCGCCCACGTCGCCCTCGATGTCCCTCTGGAGGAAGCGTTCGATTTCCGCGTCCCGGAGGGCCTGGAAACGCCCCCTGGAGCGCTGGTCGTGGTGCCTTTCGGGAGGTTGCGCAAAGTGGGGGTGGTCGTCGGCCACGCCCAGCGCAGCGCGGTGCCAGCGGAGCGCCTGCGCGACATCGAATCCGTGGTCCCGGACATCGCGCCCCTGGGCCGGCCCGAGCTCGACCTGCTCGAATTCTGCGCGCGCTATTACCTGCGCCCCCTGGGGGAGGTCGTCGCCACCGCCCTGCCGCCGCGCTTGCGCCAGGTGCGGCGCCGCGCCATCCCTGCGATCGCGCCCCAGGGTGACGGGAGCGGTCTTCGACAAGCGCATGCGCTCACGGGCGAGCAGCAAGCGGCGGTCTCGCTCTGTCTCGCGGGAATGGACCGCTTCCACCCGGTCCTGCTGCACGGGGTCACCGGCAGCGGCAAGACCGAGGTGTACCTGCAACTCATCGCGGCCACGCTCGCGCGGGGCCGCCAGGCGCTCCTCCTGGTTCCGGAGATCGGCCTCACGCCGCAATTCGAGCAGCAGATGCGCGAGCGGTTTCCGGGCGCGCGCCTGGTTGCGGCCCACAGCCACCTCGGCGAAGGGGAGCGCGCCAGCGCGTGGGTGGCGGCCCAATCGGGAGCGGCACAAGTGGTGTTCGGCACGCGGCTCGCGGTGCTCATGCCGTTTCGCGACCTGGGGCTCATCGTCGTCGACGAGGAGAACGACCTTTCGTACAAGCAGCAGGAGGGGTTGCGCTACTCGGCGCGAGACGTCGCCGTGCGGCGCGCGCAGCGCCTTGGGATTCCCGTGGTGCTCGGCTCGGCCACGCCGTCGCTCGAGAGCTTCGCCAACGCGCGCGACGGCCGCTATGCGCTCGCGACACTGAGCGCCCGCGCTGCGAGCGGCGCGGAGATGCCGCGAGTACGCACGGTCGACACGCGCGCCGATCGCCCCCATGACGGCCTCACTTTCGCGCTCGCGCAGGCGATCCGCGCGCGGCTGGGGCGCGGCGAGCAGGCGCTCGTCTTCGTGAACCGGCGCGGTTTCTCCCCGGTACTGTTTTGCCGCGCGTGCAGCTGGCACTCGACGTGCGCGCGGTGCAGCGCCAACCTGGTCCTGCACCTGCAGGCGAAGGAGCTGCGCTGCCACCACTGCGGCCACCGCGAGCGCATTCCCGTGGCGTGTCCGAGCTGCGGCGGCACGGACCTCGCGCCCGTGGGTCACGGGACGCAGCGCGTCGAGGAAGCGTTGCGCGCGACCTTTCCCGAAGCCCGCATCGCGCGCATCGACCGCGATTCGACCGCGCGCAAGGGCTCTTTGCGCGGCGTTCTCGACCAGGTACGCCGCGGCGAGATCGACATCCTCGTCGGCACGCAGATGCTCGCCAAGGGGCACGACTACCCCAACCTCACGCTGGTGGGCGTGCTCGACAGCGACAGCGCGTTGTTCAGCGCCGATTTCCGCGCCTCCGAGCGCCTTTTCTCGCAGCTGGTGCAGGTCGCGGGCCGTTGCGGGCGGGGACAGCAGCCGGGCGAAGTGCTGATCCAGACCGACTTCCCGTCCCATCCGCTTTACGCCGCGGTCGCCACGCAGGATTTCGCGCGCTTCGCCGCCGAAGCGCTCGATGAGAGGCGGCTCGCCGGCTTTCCTCCTTACTCGCATCTCGCGCTGTTGCGCGCGGAGTCGAAGCGAAGCGGCGAGTCGCTGTCCTTCCTGAAGCTTGCCGCGCGCATCGCGCGCCGAATTGCCGGAAGCGCGATCGAGATCTTCGATCCGGTCCCCGCCGCGCTCGAGCGCAAGGCCGGATTCGAACGCGCGCAGCTGCTGGTGCGGGCGCAATCGCGAACCGCGCTGCAGCCGTTCCTGCAGAAGTGGAAGGCGGCGCTCAACGCGAAGGGCATTCGCAGCGTCCGCTGGGCCCTCGACGTCGACCCCCAGGAGGTCTAGCGGGCCGCGAGCCGCCCGCCGCATCGGCCGGGCGAAGACTCGCCCGTATAATGAACGGTTTGGCTCGCCCTTTTTCGCTAGTGCCCCCCTCCGATTCGAAGACGCAACTCGCCCAGCTCGTGCAAGGGGCGGTGCAGAAGGCGTTCCCCGACGCGGGCGACGTGCGCGTGGAGCTCGAACGCCCGAAAAACGCCGACCACGGCGATTTCTCGACCAACGTCGCGCTGCAGCTCGCCAAGCGCGTCGGCCGCAAGCCGCGCGAAGCCGCCGAGGCGATCATCGCCTGTCTGCCTGCCACCGACGAAATAGCCCGCGCCGAAATTGCCGGCCCCGGCTTCATCAATTTCACGCTCACCCGAGGCACGCGCTTCGCCGTCGTCCAGGCCGTGAACCGCGAGGGTCCGGCCTTCGGGCGTGGAATCGAAGGCGCAAATCGCAGGATCATGGTCGAGTTCGTATCGGCCAATCCCACCGGACCGCTGCACGTGGGCCATGGCCGGCAGGCGGCCCTGGGAGACGTCATAGCCACGCTTCTCGAATGGCGTGGGTGGAGCGTCACGCGCGAGTTCTACTACA
>JBGOST010000237.1:0-4835 GCA_041476125.1 Usitatibacter sp.
CGCATGGAGCAGCAGATCCACAGCTTCCGCGACAACCTCGGCGAGCTGTCGCGCAACGTGGTGCGTTTCCGCGATCAGATCCGCGATCTCGAGATCCAGTCGGAGTCGCAGATTCTCTATCGTGTCGAGCAGCAGAAGGACAAGCCCACCGCGCTCGCGGTCTTGTCCGCGGCGGCGCAGGAAATGGCCAGCCGCGACGCGGGCCCCGCCGAGCTGCGCGAATCGCGCGCCGCTCTCCTGCGCGTGAACGCGGACATGATCGACCGCTTCGTGAACGAGGCGGGCGAGCTGTCGATCGCGCGCTCGCGGATCGAGGGCGAAATGGCGGCGTTCAAGCGCGCCCTCGTCGACCTGACCGACAACATCGGGCGCATGAGGTCGCAGCTGCGCGAGATCGAGATGGCCTCCGAGGGCCAGATGCAGAGCACCATCAAGGCCAAGGAAGAGCTGGGACAGACCTTCGACCCGCTCGAGTTCGACCGCTTCTCGCGCATGCAGGAGCTCACGCGCTTCCTCTCCGAGTCCCTGGGGGACGTGATCACGCTGCACCAGGGCCTGCAGAAGAACATCGACGAGACGGAGCTCGCGATCCACGCGCAGGCGCGGCTGAACCGCGAGCTGCAGCAGGGACTGATGGGCGTGCGCCTCGTCCCGCTCGGCAACCTCGCCGACCGTTTCTATCGCATCGTGCGCCAGACCGCCAAGGAGCTGGAGAAGAAGGCGAACCTGGAGCTGAAGGGCACGCGCGTGGAGCTCGACCGCTCGGTGCTGGAGAAGATCACCGCGCCCTTCGAGCACTTGCTGCGCAACTGCATCGCCCACGGCATCGAGGCCCCGCAGGCACGCCTTGCCAAGGGCAAGCCCGAGATCGGCGAGATCTCGATCGACGCCGTGCAGCGCGGCAACGAAGTCGTGCTCACCATCGCCGACGACGGCGCGGGTCTGAACTTCCCGCGCATCCGCGAGAAGGCGCTCGAGGCCGGCCTGCTCGCCGCCGACGTCGAGCTTCCCGAGGCGCAGCTCGCGCAGTTCATCTTCCTGTCGGGATTCTCCACCGCGAAGGAGGTGAGCGAGATCGCCGGCCGCGGGATCGGCATGGATGTGGTGAAGAACGAGATCACCTCCCTGGGCGGGCGCGTCGAGATCGCCTCTTCAGCCGGCCGCGGCACGGTCTTCACCATCACGCTGCCCCTCACCCTCGCGGTGACTCAGGCGGTGATGTTGCGCGCCGGCCAGACGACCTATGCGGTGCCCTCGGTGATGATCGAGCAGGTGCACGAATACAAGGCGCAGCCGTACGCCGAGCTCGTCGCCAAGGGCGAGGTGATCTGGAAGGACAACAGCTACCCGCTGCGCTCGCTGCTGCCGCTGCTGGGAGAGGTCGACACGCCCACGCCGTTGCGCCAGATCCCGGTGATGCTCCTGAAGAGCGGCTTGCAGCGCGCCGCGATCCGTATCGACGAGATCATCGGCAACCGCGAGGTCGTGGTGAAGACGATCGGCCCGCAGCTCGCGCGCCTGTCCGGAATCGCCGGCGCCACGGTGCTCGGCAACGGCCAGGTCGTGCTGATCCTGAACCCGGTGCAGCTCGTGCACCGCGAAGGCCCGGAGGTCGTCGTGCGCGCCCCGCGCGCGGAGGAAGCGCCGCTCGCGGTCGAGGAGAAGTCCGGCGCGCCGCTGATCATGGTGGTCGACGACTCGCTCACGGTGCGCAAGATCACCGGGCGCATGCTGGCGCGCGAGGGCTACGAGTTCGTGACCGCCAAGGACGGGGTCGACGCGCTGCAGCAGCTGCAGGACGTGAGGCCCGATTGCATCCTGCTCGATGTCGAAATGCCGCGCATGGACGGCTTCGAATTCGCGCGCCACGTGAGAAGCGACGAGCAGACGCGCTCGATCCCGATCATCATGATCACCTCGCGCACCGCGGACAAGCACCGCAACCGCGCCGCCGAGCTGGGCGTGAACGAGTACATGGGCAAGCCCTACCAGGAAGACCAGCTCCTCGCCCTCATCAAGCGTTTCACCCAGGAACGCGCGATCGCCTAGTAAAAGTACGCGAGCACCACCGCGCCCAGCGCGATGCGGTACCACGCGAAGGCGCGCAAGTCGTGGTGGGCGACGTAGCGGATGAGCCCCTTCACGGCGATCAATGCCGCCACGAAGCTCACCATGAATCCCAGCACGAAGGGCCCGATGTCGCCGGGCGTGAAGAGCGCGCGGTACTTCACGAGCTGGTAGCCGCTCGCGGCGAACATGATCGGGACGGCGAGGAAGAAGGAGAACTCGGTCGCGACCTGGCGCGAGAGACCGAAGATCATCCCGCCCATGATCGTGGCACCCGATCGCGAGGTGCCGGGAATGAGCGAGAAACATTGCGCCAGCCCCACCTTCAGCGCGTCCTTCCACGTTATGTCGTCCACGCTCGTTACGCTGGGGGCCCCGTGCTTCGCGTACCAGCGCTCGACGGCGAAAATGACGATTGCACCCAACACCAGCGCCACCGCGACACTCACCGGATTGAACAGGTAGGCCTTGATCTGCGACTGGAAGGCGAGGCCGACGATCGCCGCGGGCAGGAACGCGACCATGAGGTTCACCGCGAAACGCTGCTGCACGGGATCGCGCGCGACCCCGGAGAATGCCCGCGCGAAGCGCGCGCGGTATTCCCAGCACACGGCGAGGACCGCCCCCAGCTGGATCACGATGTCGAAGACCTTGCCCTTCTCGTCATAGACCCCGAGGAGGTCGGAGACGATGATGAGGTGGCCCGTCGACGAAACCGGAAGGAACTCGGTGAGGCCCTCGACCACTCCAAGGATGAGCGCCTCGAGCAGGGGCTGTAGAGTCATCGGGCGGTAGTCTATCGAAGATCGGACCCGGAGGACTCATGGACCGGAGGGCGGCTTTGGGGTTCATTTCCGCGCTTTGCGGCGCGGCGGCGGTGCCGCGCCCCGCGCAGGCGCAGGCGCTCGCCATCGCGCGTCCCATCCCTTCGACCGGGGAGAGGCTGCCGGTGGTCGGGTTGGGAACCTGGGTCACGTTCGACGTGACGGATGCCGCGCAGCGCGACTCGCGCGGCGAGATCCTGCGGGCATTCTTCGCCGCCGGCGGGCGCCTCATCGACTCCTCGCCGATGTACGGCTCTTCGGAAGAGACGATTGGGGCGGCGCTGCCGCGCGCGGGCGCCGCGCCGCTCTTCTCCGCGACGAAGGTCTGGACCGTCGGCGCTCTCGCAGGACGCCGCCAGATCGAGAACTCGCGCTCCCTCTGGCGCCTGCCGCGCTTCGACCTGCTGCAGGTCCACAACTTCCTCGACTGGGAAACGCACCTCGCGACGTTGAAGCAGATGAAGGCCGAGGGCCGCGTGCGCTACATCGGCGTGACGACCTCGCACGGCAGGCGCCACGACCTGGCCGAGAAGATCATGCGCCAGGAGAAGATCGACTTCGCGCAGTTCACCTACAACGTGAACGACCGCGAAGCCGAGGAGCGCCTGCTGCCGCTTGCGGCCGAGCGCGGCATCGCAGTGATCATCAACCGGCCGTTCGACGGCGGGAGCCTCTTCGGTGCCAGGACCCGCAAGCCTCTGCCCGGATGGGGTGCGGAGCTGGGCTGCGCGACATGGGCCGAAGCCTTCCTCAAGTTCGTCGTGTCGCAGCCCGCGGTCACTTGCGCCATTCCGGCCACGTCGCAGCTCGCGCACCTGAAGGAAAACATGAAGGCCCTCGCGGGCCCGCTTCCCGATGCCGCGATGCGAAAACGCATCGCGGCCGATTACGAGCGCGCCTAGCGCAGCACCATCTCCACGCGCCTGTTCTTCGCGCGTCCCGCTTCCGCATCGTTCGCCGCGACCGGCGCCAGCGGGCCCACGCCTTCCGAAGCCATGCGTTCCCTGGCGATGCCGTGGCTCCCGGCCAGCGCGGCCACGACCGCGGCGGCGCGGTCGCGCGAGAGCTTCTGGTTGCGGTCGAGCGCGCCCTGGTTGTCGGTGTGCCCGACGACGAACACCTTGGCGGCCGCGTTCGCCTTGAGGAACTTGGCCATCTGCTCGAGCGTGGGCCCCGACTCGGGCTTGATCACGGCCTTGTCGGTGTCGAAATGGATGCCGTAGAAGACGACCTTGCCGGTGTCGGTGAGCGACTTCTGGATCGCATCGGCGCTCACCACGACCGATTGCTCCATCGCGGCGATGCGCACGATCTTGTGCAGCGCTCCGTCGCACTGCTCGCGGCTGCCCCCGCTGCAACCCGCGATGCCCCAGTACTCGCCCGAGGGGCGCGTGATGCGGTAGTGGATCGCGCGGTCGCCGTCGTACCAGAGCGGCGTTCCTCCGGCCTGTTTCAAGGCGGTCTCGAAATTGCGAAAAACTTCCAGCCGGCTGGGGTAGCGCTTCTGCGCGTCGGGGACGATCTGGTCGATGAAATACCAGTACTCGCCTTCCTTGGGCGCGGCCGCGTAGTCGCCCTCGAGCTTCGCCGCATCCTTCGCCTGGAATACCTCGAGCTTGGAGAAGCGCGAGCGGTCGCAGGTCATGGTGAACGAGTTGGGAAACTTCGCGAATACCGGGTTGCGCTCCTTGCAAGCCGGGTTGTCCTTGGTGGGCATCTGCGCGTGCGCGGCGATGGCGAGCAGCGCGGCGGCGGCGGTGACTGCGGCGAGGATCTTCATTGCTTGGCGTAAATCTCGCCGCCCTGCCTCACGAACTCCACGGCCTTTACCTCCATGCCCTTCTTCAGCGCCTCCTCCGCGCTCACGCCGTGCTTCGCCGCGAACTCGCGCACGTCCTGCGTGATCTTCATCGAGCAGAAGTGCGGGCCGCACATCGAGCAGAA
>JBGOST010000238.1:0-4804 GCA_041476125.1 Usitatibacter sp.
AGGGGCACGAGACCACTTTCGCGCAAGTGGTGGCGGAGCGCCTCGGCATCGGCATCGACGACATCGACATCGTGCACGGCGACACGGGCCGCATTCCCTTCGGCATGGGCACCTACGGCTCGCGCTCGATCGCGGTGGGCGGCACCGCCATCATGAAGGCGGTCGACAAGATCGTCGCCAAGGGCCGCAAGATCGCCGCGCACCTGATGGAGGTGAGCGATGCCGACGTGGAATTCCGCGACGGCAAGTTCACGGTCAAGGGCACCGACAAGAACGTGCCTTTCGCGCAAGTGGCGCTCACCGCCTACGTGCCGCACAACTATCCGCTGGACAAGCTCGAGCCGGGCCTGGACGAGACCGCGTTCTACGATCCGACGAACTTCACCTATCCCGCCGGCACCCACATCTGCGAAGTCGAGATCGACCCGGAAACGGGACGGACCACGATCGTGAACTTCACCGCGGTGGACGATTTCGGCAACATCATCAACCCGATGATCGTCGAGGGACAGGTGCATGGCGGCCTCGCGCAGGGCATCGGCCAGGCGTTGCTCGAGGGCTGCGTGTACGACCGGGAATCGGGCCAGCTGCTCACGGCGACCTACATGGACTACGCGATGCCCCGCGCCGCGGATCTTCCGTCGTTCCGCGTGGATACGCGCGTGACACCCTGCACGCACAATCCGCTCGGCGTGAAGGGCTGCGGCGAGGCGGGCGCCATCGGCGCCCCGGCGGCGGTGATGAACGCGATCAGCGATGCGACCGGCGTGAGGGATATCGAAATGCCCGCGACGTCCGAACGCGTGTGGCGCGCGCTTCGTTCCCGCAAAGCCTGAGGAGACCATCATGAACAAGTTCGGTTATTTCGATCCGACCTCCGTGCAGAAGGCCGTGGGCGTGGCCAGCGACAAGCCCGAGTCGAGGTACCTGGCGGGCGGGCAGTCGCTGCTCGCTGCGATGAAGCTGCGGCTCGCCTCTCCCAGCGACCTCATCGACCTGGCGAATATTCCCGGCCTGCGCGACATTCGGGTGGAAGGCGGCGGCACGGCCATCGCCATCGGCGCCATGGCGCGCCACGCGGAAGTCGCGGACTCGGTCGAGGTGGGGACGCGCATTCCGGCGCTCGCGGCGCTGGCCGGCATGATCGGCGACCGGCAGGTACGCAATCGCGGCACGCTCGGCGGCTCGATCGCCAACAACGATCCGGCGTCCGACTATCCCGCAGCCGTGCTGGCGCTCGATGCCGTGGTCCATACGGACAGGCGCAAGATCGCCGCCGCCGACTTCTTCAAAGGGCTGTTCGAGACGGCGCTCGCTCCGGGTGAGCTCATCACTTCGGTCACGTTCCCGGTGCCGAAGAAGGCGGCGTACATGAAGTTCAAGAACCCGGCGTCGCGCTTCGCGATCGTCGGCGTCTTCGTCGCGCAAACAGCTTCGGGCGTGCGCGTCGCGGTAACCGGCGCGGGCACGCGCGGCGTCTTCCGCGTGAAGGCGATGGAGGCTGCCCTCGCGAAAAACTGGTCGGCCGAGTCGCTCAAGGCAATCGCCGTGTCCGCCGCGGAGCTCCAGTCGGACCTGCACGCGAGCGCCGAGTATCGCGCGCACTTGATCACCGTCATGGCGCAGCGCGCCGTCGCCTCCGCCTGATGAAGGTGAGACTCCCCCATTGCGCTTGGGCCGATTCACGGGCCTGAATGATGGAGTCTGACCCTCTCATTTCATCGATAGATCAAACGCAGGCGCTTCTCGCCGCGGCGGATTACGTCGCGGACCGGCGGCTCGCCACCGCCGTGTTCCTCGCTCTCAAGCTGGGCCGCCCGCTGTTCCTCGAGGGCGAGGCCGGCGTCGGCAAGACCGAGCTCGCCAAGGCCCTCGCGAAGGGCTTCGGGCGGCGCTTGATCCGGCTGCAGTGCTACGAAGGACTCGACGTCTCGAGCGCGGTGTACGAGTGGAATGTGCAGAGGCAGATGACCGCGATTCGCATCGCCGAGGCGACCGGCGATACGCGCAAGGAGGTGCTCGAGCGCGATCTCTTCTCGGCCGATTACCTCGTCAAGCGTCCCATCCTCCAGGCGCTCGAATCCGCCCCCGGCGAGCCGGCGCCGGTGCTCCTCATCGACGAGCTCGACCGCGCCGACGAGCCTTTCGAGGCCTATCTCCTCGAAGTGCTTTCCGATTTCCAGGTGACGATCCCGGAGCTCGGCGTGGTCCGCGCCGCACAGCCGCCCGTGGTCGTGGTGACGTCGAACCGGACCCGCGAGATCCACGACGCGATCAAGCGGCGTTGCCTCTACCATTGGGTCGACTACCCGAGTGCCGCGCGCGAGCTCGAGATCGTGCGGCTGAAGGCGCCGGGGGCGGCGCAAGCGCTTTCCCTGGAAGTCGTCGCATTCGTCCAGCGCCTGCGCACGATGGATCTCTATAAGGCGCCGGGTGTGGCCGAGACCATCGACTGGACGCGCTCGCTTCTGGTGCTCGACACGCTGGCACTTGATCCGCAAACCGTGAGCGACACGCTGGGAGCGCTCCTCAAGTACCAGGACGACATCGCGCGACTGCAGGGCGAGGAGATCGCGACGATCCTCCAGGACGTGAAATCGCGGCGGGCGGCTTGAAACTCGCCGACAATGTCCTGCATTTCGCGCGCGTGCTGCGCGTTGCGGGCATTCCCATCGGCACCGACAAGGTGATGGACGCGGTGCGCGCGCTTCCGGTCGCGGGACTCGAGCGCCGGGCCGACTGGCACGCCACGCTTTCCACGCTCTTCCTCACGCGGCACGAGCAGCAGGCGCTCTTCGACGAGGCGTTCGAGCGCTTCTGGCGCGATCCCGCGCTCGAGGAGCGCATGCGCGCCCTGCTGCTGCCGCGCGTGCAGGGCCGAACGCCGCGCGCGGATGCCGGCGGCCGCCTCGCCGAGGCGCTCTTCCCCTCGCCGGGCGCGCCCTCACGCACGCTGGAAGAAGCGCCCGAGATCACGGTCGATGCCGCTCTCACGTTCTCCGGAGGCGAGCGGCTTCGCACCATCGACTTCGAGAAGATGACCGCGGAGGAATGGGCGCAGGCGCGGCTGCTCGTGTCGCGGCTGCGCTTGCCGGTGCCCGAGGTGCGCACGCGCCGCCACCACCCCGCGGACCGCGGGGCCGTCATCGACCTCCCGGCAACGATGCGCCGGATGGCGCGCAACGGCGGCGAGCTCTGCAGCATCGCAAGGCGGGTGCGTGGCTCGCGGCCGCCGCCGCTGGTGGTCCTGTGCGACATCTCCGGCTCGATGCATCGCTACACGCGCATGTTCCTTCACTTCATGCATGCGCTCACGCGCGATCGCGAGCGCGTCACGACATTCGTCTTCGGCACCCGGCTGAGCAACGTGACGCGCCCGCTGCGGGACCGGGATGTCGATGAGGCGCTCGCCAAGGTCGGCGCGACAGTCCCCGACTGGGCCGGCGGCACGCGCATCGCGGTTTGCCTTCGCGAATTCAACTTCCGCTGGGCGCGCCGGCTGCTTGCGCAGAACGCGTGCGTGCTGCTTGTCACCGACGGCCTCGATCGCGAAGAGGGGCGCGGCCTCGCGGACGAGATGGCGCGCCTGCACCGCTCTGCCCGCCGCCTGATGTGGCTCAATCCTCTCCTGCGCTACGAAGGTTTCGAGCCGCAGGCCGCAGGCATCGCCTCGATGCTGCCGCACGTGGACGCCTTCCTTCCGATGCACAACCTCGCCTCCCTCGGCGACCTCGCCGACGAGCTCGCGCGACGTCGGGGACGGACCACTTCTCCCGCATGGAGGAACAAGTGGTCTGTCCCCGGTCTTCAAGCATGGAGCTGAGCGGGCAGCGGCGGCTTGCGGTCGATCGCAACACCGCGTGGCGCGCGCTCAACGATCCGCAGATCCTGAAGGCGTCGATTCCCGGGTGCGAGTCGATCGAAAAGACCGGCGACAACGAGTACGCGGTGGCGGTGGCGACGGTGCTGGGACCGGTGCGCGCGAAATTTCGCGGCAAGCTGCGGCTGGAGGATGTCGTCGCGCCCGAACGCTACACGCTGCGCTTCGAGGGCGAAGGCGGTGCCGCGGGGTTCGCCAAGGGAAGCGCCCGGGTCACCCTGTCCGAGACCGGCGGCGAGACGATACTCGACTACGTCACCAACGCGCAGGTCGGCGGGCGGATCGCGCAAGTGGGTAGCCGGCTCGTCGACTCGGCGGCGAAGAAACTCGCCGACGATTTCTTCGCCGCCTTCGAAAAGGTGGTGTCAGGGACGCCTTCCGGCGCAGCATCGAGAGTCGTCCCTGACACCCGTTTTTTCACGCCTTTCCGGGCAGCACTCGTCGCGGTGATCCTGATCGCGCTTGTGGCGGCCATCGCATTCATCCTGCGATGACGGGCTTTCCATTCGCGGTGACCCATTGCAGCAATTCGCCGCGAAAGAGCTTGCCGGTCGAATTGCGCGGCAGGTCTTCCACTTCGTAATAGCGCACCGGGGCGCGGACTTCGAGCTTGCGCTCGGCGTATTGGGCCAGCTCCTTCCAGTCGATCGGGGCGCAGCGCACGATCGCCGCGGCGATGCGCGAGCCCTCGATGCCCTCCTCCGCCACGAACGCCGCCGCCTCGCGGACGGCGGGATGTTCCTCGAGGACCAATTCGACGAAGCGCGGCGACACCTTGCGCCCGCCCACGTTGATCACGTCGTCCACGCGCCCCTCGACGAACACGAGGCCATCGGACATGTAGCCGTGGTCCCCGGGATGAAACCACCCGTCGCGAAACCGGGTCCGGTCGCCGGCATCCGGGCCGTGGTAGTCGGCCGGCCA
>JBGOST010000239.1:0-4802 GCA_041476125.1 Usitatibacter sp.
CAGAAATCGCATTTCGACGCTTGCGTGGCGCGGCTGCAGGGGGCGGGTGCCGCCGTTCGCGAGGTGAACCTGCCGCGCCTCTTCGACGATGCGTGGGAAACGGTGATGGTCATCATGTCGCGCGACGCCGTGAAGAGCTTCGCTTCGATCGAGTCGCGCCACCGCATCCGCCTTTCGCCGCACCTGATCGAGCTGCTCGACCGCGGCCATCGCGTCTCTCCCGAGCAATACGCCAAGGCGCGGGCCAAGCGCGACGAGTATCGGCGCTGGCTCGACACGCTCTTCGAGCGCTGCGATGCGATCGCCACCATTCCCGCCACGGCGAGGCGCCCGAGGGGCTGTCCAATACGGGGGATGCGAGCTTCTGCTCGCTGTGGACCCAGGCGGGGGTTCCCGCGGTGACGATCCCGTCGGGGACGGGTCCGCGCGGCTTGCCGCTGGGCTTCCAGGTCGTCGGTCGCTACCGCGAGGACGAGCACGCGCTCCGAGTTGCAGCGTGGGTCGAAGCCACGCTCGCCTTCAATCCCGGGCTCGCCGGCGCCTGAGCTCTAGGCCGGCTGCTTGACTGGGGTCGGCCCCTGCAGCCGGGTCACTGCGCTCACGACGAGGAAATCGAGAATGCAGTAGAACGCCCCGGCCGCGACGGGAGGATTCAACGTCGTGAGCCCGAGGCCGGGAACTTCCGGCTTCCACACCCAGTTGCCGATCCACGTCCCATAGAGCTCCAGCACGAGCGAGAGCACGAACATCGTGGCGTAGAGCCGGCGCGACGGTGAGAGCAGCAGGCACAGGATGAAGAAGCCGTAGAGCACCGGCCCCAGCGTGTCGCGTCCGTTCCAGGCGAAGACCATCACGACCGGCAACGCGAGGAGGGCGACCCACCATTCGCCGCGCTCGGGGAGCCGGGTGGCGATCTGCGTGCCGAGGAAGAAGAGGAGAACGTGACCCGGCGGAACGAAGAGGGGGATGTTGTGCAGCCGGTACTCGTAGAGTCCCCAGACGAGCGACAGGCTCACCTCGCCGATGGTGGCAAATATGAGACAGGCGAGAAGTGCCGGGCGGGCGCGAGGATCCGACCGGACCCACAGCCCGAAACACACCACCCAGACCACCGCACTGACGACATCCTGGCCGTATTTGACCCAGTGATGGTCCAAAAGGAGCCCCGCTGCGAGCGTGAGGATGATCAAGCCGTTCATCTGGGGTAGTCGTTGCGCATGGTTTCCCGGCTATAGTACGCGGGCCATTCCGGCCCGCGCATGACATCCACCCTTCGCTTCGGCATCGATCTCGGCGGCAGCAAGATCGAGCTCGCCGCGCTCGATTCCTCGGGCCGCGCGTGCCACGGACGCCGCATCGACACGCCTCCGGGCGACTACGATGCCACCGTTGAAGCGGTCGCATCGCTCGTCGGGGCGGCCGAGCGCGAGCTGGGCGCATCGGGAACGGTGGGTATTGCGACTCCCGGCGCGCGATCGCTTCGCACCGGCCACATCAAGAACGCCAATTCCACTTGCCTCAACGGCAAGCCCCTCAAGGAAGACCTCGAGCGGCGGCTCGCGCGCGAAGTGCGCATCGCCAACGACGCCAATTGCTTCGCGCTCTCCGAAGCGGTGGACGGCGCGGGACGCGACGCGGAGGTGGTCTTCGGCGTGATCCTCGGCACCGGGGTCGGCGGGGGCATCGTCGTGCGGCGCCGCGTCCTCACGGGCGCTGATGCGATCGCGGGCGAATGGGGCCACAACCCGCTGCCGCTGCCCACCCCCGAAGACCTTCCCCTGCCGCTTTGCTACTGCGGGCGGCGCGGCTGCGTGGAGACCTATCTCTCCGGCCCCGGGCTCGCCGCGGATCTCGCGCGCGTGAGTGGCGATCGCCTTCCGGCCGCCGAGATCGCGCGGCGCGCGGAGGCCGGCGATGCGGCTTGCGTGGCCGCGCTCGAGCGCTACGAGGCGCGGCTCGCGCGTTCTCTTGCCGTGGTGATCAACGTCCTCGATCCCGATGCGATCGTGCTGGGCGGCGGGTTGTCCAAGGTGCGGCGCTTCTACGACCGGGTTCCCCGGCTGTGGGGTGCGCATGTATTCTCCGACGAGGTGCGCACGCGGCTGCTTCCCCCGGTGCACGGAGACGCGAGCGGAGTGCGCGGCGCGGCGTGGCTCTGGGAGGCGCCCAACCTCGATGCGTAAGGCTGCGGCGCGCGATTCGACCGATTGTCGTCCCCTTCCAAGGAAATGAATCCCATGAAAAAGCTCCTCGTCGTCATCACCACGCTGGCCGCGCTCGGCGCCGCGGCCGCCACACCCGTTAAGGTGGCGCCCGGCCAGGCGGTGGCGACGTTCGCCGGCGGCTGTTTCTGGTGCATGGAGCCGCCCTTCGATGATCTTCCGGGCGTGGTCGCCACGATCTCGGGCTACACGGGCGGCAACAAGGTGAATCCGACCTACGAGGAAGTCTCGTCGGGCACGACCGGCCACGCCGAAGCCGTGCGGGTCATCTACGATCCGAAGAAGGTGAGCTACGAAAAGCTTCTCGAGGTCTTCTGGGTCAACATCGATCCGACGGTGAAGAACCGCCAGTTCTGCGACAGCGGCACCCAGTACCGCACCGCGGTCTTCTATCATGACGAGGCGCAGCGCAAGGCCGCCGAGGCCTCGAAATCGGCGCTCGAGCGCTCGAAGCCCTTCAAGGAGCCGATCGTCACGCCGATCGAGATGGCGGGCGCGTTCTATCCGGCCGAGGATTACCATCAGGACTATTACCAGAAGAACCCGGTGCGCTATAAGCTCTACCGCAGCGGTTGCGGCCGCGACGGCCGCCTGAAGCAGCTGTGGGGCGATCGCGCAGGGCACTGACCGTCACCCCGGTGCAGGCCGGGGTCCAATTATCTTCGGGAGCAGCCATGGACGTTTCCGATATTCCCCGCGTGGGATTCAACGAGGCGATCGAGCGCCTCGCCGCGATGCCGGCCTTCGTCGAGGCCGCGCTCGAGGCGGCGAGCCGCGAGGAGCTCGTGTTTCGCCCCGGCGAGGAAGAATTCTCGCTGCTCGAGCACGCCTGCCACCTGCGCGACCTCGAGCGCGAGGGCTACCTCGCGCGCGCGCAGCGCATCCTCGCCGAGGACACGCCGGCGCTGGAAGGATTCGATGGTGCGGCCATCGCGCGCGAGCGCACCTACCTTTTGCAGGATGCGCGCGCCGCCGCCCGCGATTTCGCCCAGGCGCGGCGCACGCTCACCGCGCTTCTCTCCGCCGCGAGCGCGGAGCAGCTCCATCGCACGGCCACCTTCGGCGGACGGCGCATCACGCTCGAGGACCTGGTCGGCATGATCCTCGAGCATGATCGCGGCCACCGCGAGGAGATCGAGAACATCGTGGACGCTTTCTCGGGCGATTGACGGTGGAGATGAAACGCATCAACGCGGCGGGCCTCAAGGCCGCGGGCTACGACGAGCGCAACCGCAAGCTCGTGGTGGAAACGGCGACCGGGACCTTCGAGTACGCCAACATCTCGCCCGAGGTCTACCGCCGCCTCATGAGCTCGCCCACGCCCGGAAGCTACTATCGCGAAGCGATCGAGGAAGAGTTCACGCCGCGGCGGCTCAAGTAGCGTCTCCCTTGCCATTCGCCGGGCGCATGCAAGCCATGACCCGAAATCGCTTGGCGATTGCGCCTGGACGCGGCATCCTGTCCCGATGAAATCCACCCGCACCGTCCTCGCATGCGGCGCGCTCATCCTCATGCTCGCCATGGGCGTGCGCCAGATGATGGGCCTGCTGCTGCCGCCGATGACGATCGCCAACGGCTGGACGCGCGACGAGTTCGCCTTCGCGATCGCGTTGCAGAACCTGCTCTGGGGCGCTTTCGTGCCGTTCACCGGCGCCATCGCCGATCGCTTCGGCGCCGGCCGCGTCCTCGTCCTGAGCGCCATCACCTACGCCCTCGGATTGATCCTCATGTCGCAGTCCGCGACGCCGCTCGCGTTCGGCTTCTCCGGCGGGCTGCTCATCGGCCTGGCGCTGTCGGGGACGACCTTCGGCGTGGTGATGGGCGTGGTCGCGAAGCTGGCACCCCCCGAAAAGCGCAGCGTCGCCCTCGGCATCGTCGGCGCCGGAGGATCGTTCGGGCAGTTCGCGATGGTGCCTTACGGGCAGGCGCTGATCTCCGGGCTCGGCTGGTACGCCGCGCTCTTCGTGCTCGCCGCCACGGTGGCGCTCATCGTTCCGCTCGCCGCGGGGCTCGCGGGGCGCCCGGCGCACGGCGCGCACGGCGCGCACCAGACCATCGGCGAAGCCATCGGAGAAGCCGTCGGGCAGCGCAGCTTCCATTTCCTTTTCTGGAGCTATTTCGTCTGTGGCGTTCACACCGCGTTCATCGCCCTGCACCTGCCGAGCTACGTGCAGGATGCGGGCTTATCGCCCGCCGTGGGGATGACCGCGCTCGCACTGATCGGCTTCGGCAACATCTTCGGATCCTTCGGCGCCGGCTGGCTCGGCGGGTGGGCGAGCAAGAAATGGCTGCTCACCTGGATCTACCTCCTGCGCTCGGTTCTCATCGTGGCATTGCTTGCCGCGCCCAAGGTTCCCCTCACGCTCTACCTCTTCGCGTTCGGCATGGGCTTGCTGTGGCTGTCCACGGTGCCGCTCACCAACGCGCTCGTCGCGCAGATCTTCGGCACCAAGCACGTGTCGATGCTTTCGGGCGCCGTGTTCTTCGGCCACCAGATCGGCGGCTTCCTCGGCGCGTGGCTGGGCGGAGTGATCTTCACGCGCACCGGCAGCTACGACCTTGCGTGGTGGATCTCCATCG
>JBGOST010000240.1:0-4783 GCA_041476125.1 Usitatibacter sp.
GCCCTCCTCGTGGCCCTCTCCGAGTGCAAGAAGTACGGCGAGGAGAAGGCGTGCGAAGCCGAAGCGCGCGAGCAGCACAAGCGGGATGTCGAGTACGCGAAGCGACTCCTTTCCAGCCCGCGGATCGGCTGAGGGAACCGACTTGATTCTCGCGAAAAAAATGGCGGCCGCGGCGGGCATCGCGGCGGCAATGGCGGCGCCCGCACTGATGGCGGGACCGCAGCTCACGGCAAACCCCGCGTTTCCCGCTTACGGCCAGGCCGTGCAACTCGACCTGTGGAATACCTCGTGGCCCACCTACCTCCCGGCCACCCGCTTCTCGCGCACCGGCAACACGATCACCATCGACTATGAGTACGTGACGGATGGCTTCGGGCCGAGCCGCCCCGATTTCGGCTACATGCCGGTCGCGATCGGCGAGCTGCCCGCCGGCAACTACAACGTGCAGGCGCGCCTCTTCGACATCAATCAACCCAAGGCCGGCCCGCAGATCGTCTCCGCGAGCCTCGCCGTGCGTCCTCCGGAAGCGTGGGGCATCTATATGGTGCCGTCGCAGCCGCTCGCATTCCAGCCGGCCGAAGTGCTGGTGCGAAGCGCGGCGTATTTCGATCCCACGACGCTGCGCTCGACGGTCATGGGCAACGTGGTGCGCGTCGACTTCGACTATGACGGCAGCGCGCCGGTCGTATCGGGCGTAAGCGCTCCGCCTGGAATGACCTCGTTCGCCTCGGTGAAGATCGCCGGCCTCGCACCCGGCACTTACCGCGTCGACGGCTGGGGCCGCGAGCGCAAGGGCGGCAATTCGGAGCGCTTCTTCACGACGCCGCTGGCGATCGGCACCACCGTGCAGATCGTCGAGTACTACGCCGAATCCCTCGACCACTATTTCATGTCCGCGTGGCCCGACGAGGTCGCCGGCCTCGACGCCGCGCCGCAGGCGGGATTCAAGCGCACCGGGCAGACGTTCAAGGCGTGGTTGCGCGAGGCCGACGCGCCGTACGGCGCGGTGTCGATCTGCCGCTTCTACGCGAGCGGCCCGAACTCGCATTTCTACACCGGCGATCCGGCCGAATGCCAGGGCCTGAAAGCGCTCGAGCGGAAGCAGCGCGCCGATGCCGCCGCGCAGGGGCAATCATTCAAGGGATGGCAGTACGAGGCCGTCGCTTTCTACGCGCTCATGCCGCAAGCGGGGAAATGCCCGGGCGACACGCAGCCGGTCTACCGCGACTACAACATGAGGGCGCAGCAGAACGACTCCAACCACCGCTTCACCGTCAGTTCGCAGATGCGCGCGGCGATGATGATGGGGTGGACCGAAGAGGGCGTCGCGTTCTGCGCTCCGTTGTAGCGGGAAGGATGATCGAGAGGAACGCCGCTTCCTCGGTGCGCAGCCCGCGCGGCGGCCGCTTCGCGCCGCGCACTCCGTGGCGATGCCAGGTCCTGGGGTCGAGCACCCGGGGGTGCACGTAGCTCTTGCGGCAAATGGCCGGCGTGTTGCCGAGCTGCTTCGAGGCCTCGCGCACCGCCGCCGCCACGTGGGTGATGCCGACCCGCTTGCCGGGGGTCCCCGCCCTGTCGGGGCTGGCAATCCTTCGCAGCTTGCTCGCGACGTAGACGCTGCCCGCCCAGGTGCGGAAGTCCTTGGTGCTCACCTCGCAGCCGGCGATCTCCTTCAGGTACTCGTTCACGTCGGATGATCCGATCGACTGCACCGCGCCCGAATCGTCGAGGTACTGGAACAGCTCCTGCCCGGGCAGGTCGCGGCAGCGCCGCACCACGCGCGCGAGCTGCGGATCGTCGAGCGCGATGCGGTGGAACTTGCCGCTCTTGCCGCGGAACTGGAACTCGATGCGCCCTCCGCTCACCTTCACGTGCCGGTTGCGCATCGTCGTGAGCCCGAACGAGTCGTTCTCCTCGGCGTAGCGCTCGTTGCCGATGCGAATGCAGGTGCGCTCGAGCAGCCGCACCAGCAGCGCCAGGACCTTGCGGCGCGGCAGGCCGGGGAGCGCCATGTCGGCCCTCGCCTGGCGCCGGATCCTCGGCAGCGCCGCGGCGAATTCCGCGAGACGGTCGAACTTGTCCGCATCGCGCGTCTCGCGCCAGCGCGGGTGATACCGGTATTGCTTGCGCTGCCTCGCGTCGCGCCCGGTGGCCTGGAGGTGGCCGCGCTCATCGCCGCAGATCCAGACGTCGGTCCACGCGGGCGGGATCGCGAGCGCCTTGACGCGCTCCAGCGTTGCCGCCTCGGTGACGCGCTCGCCCGCCGCGTCGACGTAATCGAATGCCTTGTCGCCCGCCATGCGAAGGAAGCCGTTTTCCCCGTCGCGCGAATAGCGCAAGCCGCCCGGGGGGGCGGGTCGCCGCTTTCTCGAAGCTCGTTGCGCGTCGGTCATGGTCAAAGGGGTCCTGCACGGAATCGTCCGGACTGGGTAGATCGCGCGCCGGGCAAGTGGTTCGCGCCTTGGGCCTCTTTCGAGGGGCCGGGACGTCGTGTCCTACACCAGCATTGGAGCGATTTCGGCCTCGAGCGCACGCGGATTCGCATGCAGGAGATGCACGCTCCCGGGCTTCGCGAACGCAACACCGCGCTCGCAGAGACCGCGCAGCGTGGACGCATCGACCTTTGCCGGGTCCTTCACCGTGACGAGCACGCGCCCGGCGCCGGCCGCGATGCTCTCCACGTTGCCGGCTCCGCCCAGCGCCGCGACGATCTCCCGCGCCGGCACGCTCGCGCGTTGCGCCGGGGCGGCGAGCCGCGCCCTGATGTCGCTCGCGACCTGGTCGGCGATCGGGCCCACGACGACCTGCAATCCGCTCTCGCCCACGTTCACCGTGCCGCGCGAGCCCAGCCGGCGAAGCGCGCTCGCATCGACGCGGCCGCGATCGGCGAGGGTGAGCCGCAGGCGCGTCGTGCACGCGGCCACTTCGCGCAGGTTCGCCGCGCCGCCGAGCGCGGTGATGAAGCCATCGGCGACTTCGCCGTCGCTCGCCGCTGCGGGAGCGGCCCCCGCTTCCTCGGGCTCTCTCCCGGGAGTCTTCAGCCGGAAGCGCAGGATGAAATACCTGAAGAGGCCGTAGTAGAGGAGCGCATAGACCGCGCCGACGAAGAACAGCATCCACGGGTGCGTGGCCTTGTTGTAGTTCAGCACGAAATCGAAGAGTCCCGCGGAGAAGCCGAACCCGAGCCGGCTGCCGAGAACGTCCATCGTCACCATCGCGAGTCCCGTGAGGACCGCATGCACCGCGTACAGCGCCGGGGCGAGGAACATGAAGGTGAACTCGATGGGCTCGGTGACGCCGGTGAGGAACGAGGTGAGCGCTATCGACATCAGCAGCCCGCCCACCGCGCGCCGCCGCTCGGGAAGCGCGGTGTGGTACATCGCGAGGCACGCCGCGGGAAGGCCGAACATCATTACCGGGAAAAACCCGCTCATGAAAGCGCCCGCGGAAGGATCGCCGGCGAAGAAGCGATTCAGGTCTCCGGTGGCGCCGTGGAAGTCCCCGACGATGAACCAGGCGACGTTGTTGAGGATATGGTGCAGGCCCGTGACGATCAGCAGGCGGTTGAGCACTCCGTAGACGAAGAGGCCGATCGAGCCCGACGCGATGACCCCATGGCTCAAGACGTCCATGCCGCGCTCGACCGCGGGAAAGCCCAGCCCGAAGGCGAACGCGAGGACGACGCCTGCGGCGCCGGCCACGATCGGAACGAAGCGCCGCCCGCCGAAGAAGGCGAGGTAATCGGGCAGCTTGATGTCCTGGTAGCGGTTGTAGAGCGCCCCGGCGACGATTCCGCAGACGATGCCCAGCGGAACGCTCACCTTGCCGAGCTGCTTCGCCTTGTACGCGGCGGTGGCCAGGCCGCGGTGCGCGTCGTTCGCAGCGGCGGCGAGCACTTCCGGCGGCACGTTGATAAGCACCTCGGCGCCCTTGGCCGCCACCAGGTAGGCCACTACGCCCGCGAGCCCCGCCGCGCCGTGGTTCTCCTTGGCGAGGCCCACCGCGATGCCGATCGCGAAGAGCAGGCCCAGGTTGGAGAAGATCGCGTTCCCCGCGGAAGCGATCGCCGCGATGTCGAGCAGATCCGGTTGTCCCAGCCGCAGCAGCAGCCCCGCGATGGGCAGGACCGCGATGGGAAGCATGAGGGCACGGCCGAGCCGCTGCGTGTTCTCCATCAACTTCTTCATGTCGAGCCTCCGACGAGCGAGCCGGCCGAGGCGCGCGCCCGGGCGCGGGCGTAGAGCGCGAGGTCGCGCACCCCCGCGGCGGGGTCCTGCTCGAGCGAGCGCGCCGCGAGCTCGCGGCACTCGGCCGCGTCGAGCGAGCGCACGGTGCGCTTGATGCGCGGGATCATCGACGCGGTCGCGGAAACTTCGTGAATGCCGAGGCCGATGAGGATCGGCAGCGCGTCCACGTCGGAACCCAGGGCTCCGCACACCGACACGCTCTTGCCGCAGGCGCGACACGCCTCGGCGACTCTCGCGATGAGTCGCAGCACCGCGGGATGCAAGGCGTCGAGCCGGCCGCCGAGCTGCGGATGCGCGCGATCGATCGCCAACGCGTACTGCGACAGGTCGTTGGTGCCGATGGAGAGGAAATCCGCGTCGGCGGCGAGCTGGTCGGCGAGCATCGCCGCCGCGGGCGTCTCCACCATGATGCCGATCCCGGGGACTGCGACGCGCAGCTCGCGAGCGCATTCGGCGGCGAGGGCGCGCACCGCCGAGAGCTCTTCGCGCTCGTTCACCATCGGCAGCAGGATGCGGCATTGGCCCGCGGGCTCGAC